>JAEEHW010000025.1 GCA_016281055.1 Prevotella sp. | reverse complement strand
TACTGTATATGACGTTCCACTAGCGACCTCACTCCAATACAAGCCAATACGCCGTATCTTACTGCTAATGCCATTCTGTTTGTCTGCTGTGGCCTTCTCAAGTTGACGTACAATTATTTCTATCTGTTCAAACTCCGCCGTCGTAAAAATAGTTCTTGCGTTATCTCTACTCATAGTTGTAATATCTGTAATTGTTTATATATTATTTTGTTTGATACTTTTTTACAAAATCTCTCTTGCTATCCATGCACAGGCTTCTGCATCTGCAAGGGCATTGTGATGGTTCTCTAAGCAGTAACCACATTCGGCTGCAACGGTGTGGAGCTGGTGATTTTCTAAATCAGGGAGCACTCGCCGTGAGACACATAGGGTGTCGTGGAACTCGTAGTCGGGATAGTCCATCTGATAGCAACGGAACACTGCCTTCAGACAACCTTCATCGAAGGGTTTGTTGTGGGCAACGAGGGGCAGGCCCTCTATCAGTGGTTCTATCTCTGCCCACACCTCGGGGAAGACGCGGGCGTCCTCGGTGTCCTCACGGCTGAGACCATGAACCTGGCTGCACCAGTAGTTATAGTAGTTCGGCTCTGGCTGGATGAGGGAGTAGTATCTGTCAACTATCTCACCACCGCGCACTATGACGATGCCGACGGAGCAGACGCTGCTGCGCTCGTTGTTAGCCGTTTCAAAATCTATAGCTGCAAAATCTTTCATATTGATCCTTATTACTTACTGTAACATCAGTTTCCTCCCTTTGGTCAGAGGGTATGTGACAAATCTCGATGAAATCATATTAATGACATTTGTCTTCAGTAAGACACGATGGTCTTTTTCCTTTTTACGTTAATGCCGTTAATTTCGTTCATTAATACCATTAATACTTTGCCCTATGATTATTAATGGCATTAATGGTCTATATTGATGATATTAACGATGAAAAAATATTTATTTCGTCAAGTTCACATTACTGTATGATTCGTTTTACCCATTCTATTATTTGAGGTGTTGCGTCCATTACGAACTCTTGGCCTCTTCCTGCCGACTTAAAACAGTCATTCAACCATGATTTTTTATTATATGAGATAGAAACATCCCTAAAATAATCTGGTAAATCCCAATATCTTCGAGACATTCCATCTTTTGTTAGAACACGGTCACGCCGATAATCAAGAACATCGCAACCACTTAGCGACGATTGAATTGTCAGTTTATTGGTCGGAAGAAAAATTGCGTTTTGATGAGATGCCCATGCATCATTGTACATGAAGTGAGGATGGTCTTTAAGGAAGTCTGGAACATTCTCTTTTCGACTTATAATTTCGCCTATTTGCAAATACCCATAAATGATATGTGCATCCAATCCATCTTTCTTGTATTGAAGATGCCCATCAATGATAATAGTTTCTCTAAACCAACCAAAAAAGAGGAATATATCTCCTACAGATACCTTCTGGTTACGTAAATGAGAAAGTGCTGCGTTCATCTGACCAAAAGCTGGTTGCCAGTTTGGTTGTCTCTTTTTGGAGTCTTTCCTTAAATCTGGGTCTAAATGACATTTGCTATATGTATTGTATTTTGTCCTGGGGTTCAATGATGAAATAATATCATAATAGCTCTTGCCATTCCACTGAAGCGACGAGAACATGTTGGAGTCTTCCTCGTCGGGAATAGGCAGAGACAGTAACGTACCGTCAGGCATTATAGGACTTGCTTGCTTCCCTGCTGAGGAATCAAATCCCTTTCTGCTTAATATTACTTTCATATCTTACCTTTTATTATTACTCTTTTATCATTTTTGACAAAGCGAATGAACCTGTCATAATCATCAAGTACAAGTTTCTTGCATCGAGGAACTGTTACATTGAATACTTCCTTTTCTATGTCAATGGCATTGTCAACACCATAATAATAGAATTCCTCACATATCAAAACGAATTTACCACTTAGGTCACGTATTTTATCCTCTTCAGTGTGGTTGTTGTTGTCAATTTGCTCATAGTCATTATGATTCGGATTTGCAACTAATGGCCTGTATATATTATCTCCTGAATCATATAACTTCATTCCTTTTATTTCATGTGGCTTTTTCTCTGGATATTGGAGCCAGTATTCAGCAAACGTGAGTTTCTTTTGGATTCTTGCCAAATAAATAAGTTTAGGATACTCAAAAGAGTGTCTTTTTTCATTTTTTCCATGAACCACCTTAGCTGTCCATCCAGAAATCCAATCCCCAACTTGAGAACAACGTCTAATGGTTGGCTTACAAATAGCCAAGGTTAAAACTCCATGATGTGGATTGGGGGCACTCTCTGTGTCCCAAGTCATCTTATAACAGTACAAATAGTTCTTCATATTTTTATATATTAGTCTCTTCCTATCGCATCCCATGCAATAATACTGACTAGAATCCAGGAAGGTATGACAACATTAGGTATTCCGAATTCATACCATTCCCAAAATTCCAGTGCAATCTTTGATTTATCATATTTGTCAATCCACAGAGCCTCTCTGAAATCGCACAAGACAAAAGTCTTATCTGGATTATTATGTGCATATTGCAAGAATTCATGCAAAGCAGTTTTGATTAAATTATAAAAGTCAGCTCTCGCCAACTCAATTAAGAACTCATCTCCACTATAATCATCTGGGATATTATCAGCATACTTAATGATGCCATAACTCTCTCCGTCATCTATCATTTCTTTCCCAAAATAGCATAGTATATCCCCTTCACGAAGAACTTCGGACAACTGTTTGTAGTGGCTCAGACGGTCTCTCCCTTGTGGTTTGAAGTCATCTGTAAACTGTGGCTTTCTCTTCGCTTTTGATGCTCTCTCAATCACCTCCTCACGACTGATGCCATATTGAACGTATTGGGCAGTTGGCCAGTATAAATCTTCTATTGTAAACAACTTGAATAGCGCAGGCTTAATATCCGAAAAGACAGTACCTTCCTTGTGCATTTTCCTTTCTCTATCAAACTGTAAATCACAGTTATCTAAAACAAGACCCGGAATATTGCAATCATTGAAATAGCGGACTAATGAAGTGTATCCCTCACATGAAACAACATCGCCCGTGAAAATCTCTTGACACTGGTCATCTCTGTATCTAGTCTCCACACCAGCAAAGATTACAGGCACCATCGACCATAAGGTGGAAAGGTGTAAGGGCTTGTGAAATTTCGTGTATTCGAGCTTTTTTGTCAATAGTATCATGACTTCACCGTCAAAGGTGAACTCACCGAAATAGGCATAGTCATAATGTCCCAGAGGATTGATAAACCTAACACGCCTGTTGTCAAGTACATACTTTAAGTCGTCCTTGCCTGGAGACGCAACAATTTGCCTGTGATATTTTCTGCATAAATCCTGTATGCCACGAAAATTGTATTTACCGAAATTAAATATCATAGTTAGTCCTCCTTATATTTGTTCCACATTCTCTTTATCTTACCGGCAATCTCGTTGCGGAGCCAGAGAGGTTCGAGCACCTCTACGTCCTCGCCGTTCCATAGCAGTTCCTGCTGGAAGTCAAACTCTGGACGAAGGTTGAAGGTAAAGATGCTGTATTCCTCATTTCGTTCTATCTCTTCCTGTGACTCGTGCATCTTCAGGTCACGGATGTAGTTGGATTGGCCTGCCGAAACCTTCAGTTTGACTGGCTGGATTTTAACAGACTGTTCGGCAATGATACCAAAGCATCCGTCAAAGAAATCCTTGGCAGTCCAGTCCTTTGGCATCTCAAAGGTTCTGTCGGTACTGCCCAGCCAGCGTATTCGGTCTAGGCAGTATATGCGCGGACGCTGCACCCGGTCAAAATATGTGCTGCGCGCCACCATGTACCAACGCTGGCGGAACAGTTTCACGCAATAAGGCTCAACGTCGAAGTTGTACTCTGCGTCCTTCCAGTAAGAATAATAAGTGATGTTGAGCACACGGTTCTCCCTCATGGCACTGACTATGGGCTGCAGGTAGTCCTGCCCGGACGGCACATACTCCAGCAGTATGCGGTCTTTGATGCTCTGGCTGTTTGCCAGGGAATTGCTCACGCAGAACGTGTTGTAGAGCCATGAGCGCAGTCCACCCCCGCTGATTTCGTCATCGTTGACGATATAATAGCGGTATTCGCCATGCCCTTCATTCTCGATGTTGATGCCGAAAGTGTCCCAGATGGCGCTTCGCCAGTTGTCGAAAGTGCGTTTAGGTATGTCCACGCCGCGACTTATTTCGTCGCGCAGCCACCGCTCGTTCAGTTCCTTAAACGAGATACGCTTGTGGCGGCGTATGGTTTCCACCACCCAGACGTATTTGCTTATAAGGCTTTGTCCCCTGTCATTGTTCATGATTATAATTATTTTTAATGCAAAGATATATTAAGGGTACGCCATTTCGTGGCAGAGGATTGTTTTTTGTTTACTGTTTACTGTTTTTGGTTTACTGCTTACTGTTTTTGGTTTACTGCTTACTGTTTTTGGTTTACTGCTTACTGTTTTTGGTTTACTGCTTACTGTTTTTGGTTTACTGCTTACTGTTTTTGGTT
>JAEEHW010000002.1 GCA_016281055.1 Prevotella sp. | reverse complement strand
TGGTTGCCTACAAGACCTATGCGCCAATACGACTGCGCATAAAGGTGGCGTTTTTCTGGACTACAATACAGATAAGCAACTTCAAGGCTGGCAACATAAGCGACAACACCTTCGTCTTTCCACGAGACAGATACAAGGGATGGAAGTTCGTGGACAAACGACGGGACTAATATGTTTTATTTTTTATAACATAAGGAATGGCGGATGCACGTGTATGGCATGCATAATAAAAACTGTTGCAAATTTACAGATTTACTCTTAATTCTGCAAATTTGCAACAGTCTTTCCATAAAAATACGAAAATAAAAAATGTTAACACAATTCCTTATGTTCACGATTTTTCGTAACTTTGTATGCAATTATAACGTAAACAATAACAAATGAAGAAGAGTTTTCTTATTGCGTTGCTGATGGCATCCTCGTTGTCGGCAATGGCACAGAATACTGCCGACCCAAACATGGCAAGGGCAGAGAAAATGTTTGGCTTTCTCTTGGAAAACAAGGCTGACAGTCTTTATGATAACCTGTCGCCACAGGTGAAGCCTATGGTTCAGAAAACACAGTTTGAGGGTTTGTTGAAGAATATGGAACCGCAGATAGGTGTTTATCAGAAGCATGGCGGTTGGGAAACGCAGCAAGTGATGGGACAGAAATGCTACGTGTCTGTGGCTCAGTTTGAAAAGGCTGAGTTAGGCGCAATCGTAGTTTTCGACGCAGATGGTAAGATGCTCGGCATACAGTTGGTGCCAGCCAGTATGATAAAAAAAATGTAGCCCCTGTTGATAATGTGCTTTCAACAGGGGCGGCATTTAAGGAAATAGCTGATACGGTGATAACTGGCGACGTGCGTCTGCCTGCCATTGTCACATTGCCTAAGGAGCAGGATGCTCCAATAGTGGTAATGGTGCATGGCTCCGGCGCAACAGACCGCGATGAAACGGTGTATGAAAACAAGCCTTTTCGCGACATAGCAACGAAACTGGCCAACTGCGGCATTGCTACGTTACGCTATGACAAGCGTACTTTCATATACAGACAAAAGGTAAGTTCGATGGATGATGAAACTATACAGGATGCTTTATCAGCCATACGTCTTGCGAGGAAATACGGCAAGCGCATATTCATCTTGGGACATAGTCTTGGCGCCATGCTGGCACCAATAATAGCCAGTCGTGCAGAAGAAAAGCCTGAGGGAATAATAATGATGGCAGCTCCGGCAAGAAATCTGGAGGAAGTTGTGCGCGAACAGTTTGATTACCTGTTGCCTTCAGGCACAAGCGATAGTTACAAGGAGGAACAGCTAGAGAAACTACGCAGTGCTGCGCCACATTACTTGCAGCCACAAGGACAGATAGCCGTTGCACAAAAACTTGACATACCTATGCTTATCCTGCAGGGTGAACGCGATTATCAGGTAACGATGCAGGATTTCCACTTGTGGCAACAGTCGTTGAAGGGGGAAGAAAGGGCAGTATTCCACAGTTACCCCTCACTGAATCATCTGTTTATGCATGGCGAGGGTAAGTCCACTCCTATGGAATATCAGTTGCAAGGCCATGTTTCAGACAAAGTAACAAACGACATTGCGGAATTTATAAAGAGATTCTGATAATCTTATATCTATATGTAAGGGAAGAATGTGATTATCAGTGCGAGTTTCCTTGAAGTATGGCCTGGGGTATTATAAGTCTATATGCTCCACGTTGATGTCTTCGTGTAGGAAGATGCGGGCACATTCCTTGAAACGCTCTGGCGATTCGGTGGTATAGTAACGCATGGTGGCGCCACGGCTGCAACGGCTGTCCATCTCAGGATGACGGTGCAGGTAGTCAACTAATGAGTTGGCTACATACTCTCACTGTGGCACTATTCTTATTCCATCGGGCACCGCCTTTGTATCCGCACTGCGAAAGGAGGGCTTCGGCTCTCCTTTTGCTTTTCAATTGCATTGCAATTCCTCCTTGCAGGGCATAGTTCAAGCGAGCTTGACTCTGCTCCTGCTTCGTTCATCATTTCATCAGATTTGAGTATTGCATAATTCCATAAATAATTATACCTTTGCACACAATGACGACGACATTGATTATAGGACTGCTGATTCCGCTGCTGGGCACTATGCTCGGCTCGGCTTTCGTGTTCTTCATGAAGGACGAAATGTCTGTTCGATTGCAAAAGTCGTTGCTTGGCTTTGCATCGGGCGTGATGGTCGCTGCATCGGTATGGTCGCTGCTGATTCCTGCAATGGAGATTGCTTCAATGCATAATTCACAATGCATAATGCATAATGAGGCTAACGCATGGTCTGTGTTCCCTGCGGCAGTTGGTTTCCTGCTTGGCATGGGATTCCTGTTGCTCATCGACGAACTGACACCTCACCTGCATATTGGTGCCGACGCCCCCGAGGGTATGCGCTCCCATCTCTCGAAGACGGCGATGCTTGCCCTTGCCGTCACCATCCACAACCTGCCAGAAGGTATGGCCGTCGGTGTGGTCTTTGCAGGAGCAGACAGCGGAGCGACGAACATCTCCCTCGCCAATGCCATAGCAGTCACTGTGGGTATCGCTATCCAGAATGTCCCAGAAGGAGCCATCATCTCCATGCCTATGCGGGCAGCAGGAAACAGTCGCTGGCGTTCGTTTATCATCGGCTCACTAAGCGGAGCCGTGGAGCCTGCAGGAGCAATCGCAGTCCTACTGCTTGCCTCGCTACTCATGCCCGTCCTCCCCTATATGCTTGCCTTCGCCGCAGGAGCCATGTTCTATGTCGTGGTCGAGGAACTCATCCCTGAAGCCTCCTGCGGTCATCATTCTAATCTCAGCACCATCGGCTTTGCCGTCGGCTTCGTCCTGATGATGGTACTCGATGTGGTAATGGGGTAAAGAGCAGAATATCAAACACAAAAAATGCAGCCATTTCTGACTGCATTTTAGGAATTAGTTGTGCCAACCGCTATATTATTATCTTAGAAAATGGATGCCACCAGTGAATACAGGTAGCTGCCGAAACTTACAAGCGCCCATATCATGAGGGCTATGAGCAGAAGCAATACTATGAGGACTACGGCAGACTGAAAGGCTCGCTGATTCACTTTCTTGATGACGGCTTCGTTGCCGTCAACGAAGCCTTGAATCATTTCCATATTCTGTATGTTGGCCCGATGGAATATATCGATGATGTCACCAATGAAGAACGGAATCATACCCATCAGCATGTCTCTGAGCGCATTGTTTAGTACGGCCAGAGTCAAGGGGATGCTCTTGATTACCCTGAGTGAGAAATACACAAACGGTATTACGCAGAGCAATGCAAAGGCATCGCCCCAGCCGGGAATGATGCTTATGAGAGCATCCAGATAATAACGATCCATGTAGCGCGTCAGTCCGTCCATCGTCTGATAGGTTTTGTTCTCCATCAGCCGCTTGCGACGCAATGCGCGCTTCTCTTCTTTGTTCATCCCGATATCACTTTTAATTTTACGTTTCACACATGGCAACAAACCAAATATCACCTTAAAACCTGAAAGTGTATGCTGCCTGACAACCTTAAAACCAGTCCTTACTTCGAGAGCATTGCCTCAATGTCCTTCTCAAAGTCTTTCGGCTCTGTGGTGGGGGCATAGCGCTTGATTTCCGCACCGTCCTTTGAGATAAGGAACTTGGTGAAATTCCACTTTATGTCGCTGTCTTTCTCCACGCTGTTGCTGATGGTCTTGAAGAGTGCTTTCATGCCCTTGGCCTTCAGTCCGTGATATTCCTCAGTGGGTGCCTGAGCCTTCAGATATTCGAAGATGGGCTGGGCGTCAGGGCCGTTCACGTCGCCTTTCTTCATAATCTGGAATGTCACGCCGTAGTTCAACTGGCAGAACTCCTCTATCTTGCTATCATCGGCAGGGTCCTGCTCCTTGAATTGGTTGCATGGGAAACCGATGACTACCAGTCCCTGTTCCTTATACTTCTGGTTCAGTTCCTCCAGTCCGGCAAACTGCGGAGTGAATCCGCACTTGCTTGCAGTGTTTACAATCAGCAGCACCTTGCCTTCAAACTGAGCGAAATCCAACTCTTTTCCCTTGCTCGTCAGAGCCTTGAAATCATAAATCCTTGCCATAGTTCTCTGATTCTTTTTTGTTGATGTTTATAATCTTTTAAATACGATGTTACAAAGTTAAGAATGTTTTTTATATCGCAAGCAATTCGCCCCAAACTTTAAGTTAGTTTAACAAAGACGTGCAGGAAAGGAAACAATCCTGCGAATGACATATTAATGGAATTCTATTCTCTGCGAGGCACCATAAATTCCATAAAAGCCATAAATTGTTTCATAAATTGAATTTATGGAGAACTCCGCGAAGCGCCTGAGCACCTACGGAGCGCAAGAATTAATGATTATTCTGGATAATTAATGGTATGCCGTAGGCAAGGGTAAATTCCCGTGAATTATGTATCTTAAAAAGAAACCACGAATTTCCGTGAATTGTCACATGATTGGAATAATGTGATTTTCTGCGGAAATTCGTGGTTGTTAATCATATTGGTTCAAGTGTTAATCTTCGTCGCCCCAGAAGTCCATGGATGTTCCCTTTGCACCGATGTCATCGACGTCATCGCTTGTTATAGGGTCATCTGACGTTACGGGGATGCTCTCGCTGGCAGCGAGTATGCGTGGGATACGCAGTGTTATTATATGTAGCTCTGGGGTGTTATATGCTTTCTTTTTCATGTCAGTATCCTTTTTTATTTAATATATTTGTTACCGTTTTCATCTATCACCATTCCATTGTAGTTCTTGCTTACCTGCTGACCGGCAGCATTGAAGAACTTGGCTGCTTTCTCCTGTGTGTCTGCGGTGGCAGTGGCAATGGCTGTAGCCTCTTCTTCTTCCTCAACGAAGCAGAGCGTCAGTGCTTTTGCATTGTTTACTCCTGACAGTTTTAGGTAAGCTTTCTTTGCCGGAATTGTCACACCTGCGTTTACTGGGTGCATCTTGCCTGTAGAGGCTCTCAGTGCATATACGGCATAACCGTCTTCAACGGTGTATCCTGTTGTAGAAGAACCGTTGAGTATGTTGCCTGTCAGTTCAGTGTTGCATGTTCCCACAGGTATGCTGTATGTCTCTCCTGCTGTACCCTTTACGATTATCGGTGTTTCTGCCGGTACTTCCGTAACTTTTTCCAGCATCACCTTTTCATCATCCTTGTTTACTGCCTGGTAAGCTGTCAGACCGTCAACGTCAGAGAAGTCCAACGCATTCGTCGTCACGTAAGATGCATAGCCGCTGGCAGTGATGGTGATTTGCTCAACATCGCCTGTCTTATAAACGATAACGTAATCAAGAGAAATGTTTGAAACATAGTCTGCACTTGTATTTACGATAGCAAAACTTGCAGCATTACCAAGCTCAACATTTTCAATAGTTACTTCTCCTGTTGCAGCCTTACCTAAGGTAAAGGTCTTCTCTGTATCGGTAAAAGTACTGCCATCATACGTCTGAAGTGATAATTCTGCATCCGCAGAGCTACTTTGATTTCTGCCGTATATCTCTATCTTATAGACACCAGGAGTGAGTTGATCTGTATAAACAGATGTTGACTTTCCTACTCTACGCCAATTGCCACCAGACGCACGCTCTGCATTTGCACCTACAATGCTGACATCTCCAGAAATATTCATATTCTCTGTCTCGGCATAATAAACTATTGACTCATCATGAGTATAGTCTACATTTACGTCACTTGAGGTATATGACATGCTCTTAGCAAAGTAACTACCTGTCCTTGGAGTTGTATAATAGTCATCCCCATATTTTACTGCACGATTGAAATATATGTTTGCTGCGTCGTTACCTTCAATACGTTCGCCAGACCATGTCTGCAGCACCTCAGAACCAGCTACAGCATTTACACTCACTGTCTTTTTGCCTGCCTCACGCAAGTTTACGCTGAGCACATTGGCGCTCTCCGTTGTACCAACGGTCAGAGACAAAGTTGCACCATCAACTGCATAGTATTTTACATTATCTACAGTTACAGGGTTCGCTGCACTAATAACAGTGCCAGCCTCTGCCTGTCCCTGTACTGATTTTATTGTATTTTCATCATACAAATAGTTAATGGTATAGCCATAATACGTTGCCTGAGAAATCTCAGAGGTTATGCTCAGATTGTTGATTGCAAAAGAACGGTCTTCACCTCCTGAACGAGAATCTGTAGAAGCGAATGTGATTTTAGCCAAGTCTGTTTTTACTGTGCTTGGCATCTGTGCACTGAATGTCCTATCAACATTACCTGATTTCGGATTAGTCACCTTTATGCTGAAAGTAACATATCCAGTCTGAGTAATAGTAATAGTAATTTTAGGATTGCTTGCTTCTGCAGCCAAGTAAGGTTTATTACTACCAGTAAAGCCATTTGCAGATCCACTAGCATTAAAAGCCGACTGACAGCCAAATGCTGTGAAGTCTGAAACAGTAGATCCTCCAATTGTTACATCTGTTACCTGTGTAGAATTGTTGTTGTATGTATACCCTGCCAAAACAGTACCATCAGAGTTCACAAAAGAAATTGTACCACCACCAGCATAAGCCCACCATCCATGATAGGCTGTAAACGACAAAGTCACAACTTCATTTGTACTCAGCGTGTACGGTGTACGCTCGTCCGCAACATCATCGGTATCAAAATATGCAGTTGCAGTGTTGTTTCTGCCTGGATAGAAAGCTGTAACATTTGTACCCGTTGCTACCGTTCCCTTATCAAAAGGCGTGGTGGGATCATCTGATGATGCATAGTTAAGGGTGTAAGGCAACGCGGTAATGTCTCCTGTTTCCGCCCATGAAGCGATTGTGCCCAACAGGCACGTTATAAAAAGAGTAATGAGTTTTTTCATGAATAATAGTTTTTTAATAGTTATGATTAATTTAGTTGCAATTCTTTTTTAGCGGATGACTGGTTTTAGTATTCGCCAAGTAATTTTTGGTAAAATTACCCATAATATATAAAGAAAAGAAATAAATTATGTTTTTTTTTCCTTTCTTAACACTGGTTAAAGGTAAATGCAATAGTTTTTCTCAATGGTCACTGTGCGAAGCGTAAAGTAAACTTGACTTAAAATAATTTGCGGGAATGAAAGTTATTTTGTACTTTTGTATTGAATTAAAACCAAAAACCTTTATGAACAATATCAAATACCCTCTACTGACAAGCCCAATACAACTGGGCAAGGTGACATTCCGCAACCGTATTTTCTCCGCACCAATGGGTGCCACAGACATTACCGCCGACTGCTGTCCTGGGCCGCGCACACAAGGTTTCTACGAGCTTCGTGCAAAGGGCGGTGCGGCTGCCGTGACCGTAAGCGAACTTGTGGTGCATCCTGATACCGACGGCAGCCACATGCTCCACCTCGACCTTGAGACGGTGGGCTGTCTTGCCGCGCATACCTTCGTGGCCGACGCCATACGCCGACACGGTGCCGTGCCGAGCATCGAACTGTCACACTCCGGCCAGTATGCCGGAACATATATGTCTGACAAGAACAAGAAGCAAAGCCTGAACCAGTGGGGACCGAGCGACGGCGTGCGCCCCGACGGCCGTCCAGTGAAGGCTCTCTCAAAGGAACAGATTGCCGACATCGTGAAGACATACGGCGAGAAGGCTGCTCTCTGTAAGCGTGCGGGCTATGAGATGATAATGGTGCATGCCGGTCACGGATGGCTGCTGCACCAGTTCCTCTCCCCATATCTGAATCACCGTACCGACGAGTATGGAGGCTCACTCGAAAACCGTGTGCGCATTGTCCGCGAGGTCCTCGCCTCCGTGCGCAATGCCGTGGGTGAAGGCTTCCCCGTGGAAGTGCGCCTCAGCGGCAGCGAACTGTTTGACGGTGGCTATGACATAGACGACGGCATCAAGATAGCCCAGGCTGTGGAGGAGTATGTTGACCTCATCCACGTCTCGGCAGGCTCTTACCAGTTCGGGTTCTTCAATACCACGCCACCTATGTTTGACGAGCACGGGGTGAACGTATGGCTGGCAGCCGAGATAAAGAAGCACGTAAAGAAACCCGTGGCCACTATCGGTGCGCTGAGCGACCCTGGGCAGATGGAGCGTATCATAGCCGAAGGAAAGGCCGACGTGGTATATATGGCACGTCAGCTGCTGGCAGACCCGTTCCATCCGCAGAAGGTGATGGCGGGTCAGGAAGACCGTATCGTGAAGTGTCTGCGCTGCTACACCTGCATGGCAGAGCGCCCGGTGACCTTCACGCGCCGCTGTGCCGTCAATCCGTTGATTGGCCGCGAGAATGAAGGCATGGAGATTCTCCCTGCCCGTCAGAGCAAGAAGGTGATGGTGGTCGGCGCCGGCGTTGCCGGACTCAAGGCTGCCGTTACGGCTGCACAGCGCGGCCACAAGGTGATTCTCTGCGAGAAGACAGACAAGGCAGGCGGCATACTGAAGTCGGAGCAGGCCATACCATTCAAGTATGAGATGTATGAACTCGGCGTAGTGCTTGAGCGTCAGGCAAAAGACGAGGGTGTGGAGATTCGCCTCAACACCACCGTCACGCCAGAGTATGTGGAGAAAGAGGGTGTCGATGCGCTCATCCTTGCAGTAGGCTCCACACCGCTCGTTCCGCCAATCCCCGGCATTGATTCCGACAATGTGATTGTCGTAAACGACTACTATCTCAACAAAGACAAGGTTGGCGACAGTGTGGTAGTGCTTGGCGGCGGCCTTGCCGGATGCGAATGTGCCATCCATCTCGGCATGGAAGGCAAGAAGGTGGAGCTTGTAGAGATGCGCGACACCCTGGCGGCAGACTGCAACATCCGTCAGCGCCCCATCCTCATGCGCAAGGTAGAGGAATTCTCTACTGCACACGCCGGGTATGTAGGCCAGAGGATAACCGCCGACGGCGTAGTCTGCAAGGATAATGACGGCAACGAAGTCCTCGTTCCCGGTAAGACGGTAGTCTGCGCCTTAGGCCAGCGTGCCAACCGCGCAGACGTGGAGACCCTTCGCAGGTGCGCCCCGTTCGTTCGCGAGGTAGGCGACTGCGTACGTCCGGCAAACATCACGAAAGCCATCTACGAGGCATACCACGCAGCACTGGATATATAAAAAGGACAGAAGCATTGTGTGTTTCAAAAAAACATAGACGCATTATGAAGATTCTCATGATTGGTGGCACGGGCACGATAAGCAGTGCCATCACCCGACAGTTGGCAGCGGACGGCCATGAACTGTGGCTGCTGAACCGAGGCACACGCAAACAGAAGGTGCCTGGAAGTGTGAAACAGGTGATTGCCGACATCGACGACACGGAAAGTGTGCTTGCCGGTCTAGGCGGTGAGACCTTCGATGCCGTCTGCGAGTTTATCGGCTTTGTGCCGGAGCAGGTGGAACGCGACATCCGTTTGTTTCGCGGACGCACGCAGCAGTATGTCTATATCTCGTCAGCATCGGCGTATGCGAAACCAGCGCGCAGTCCATATATCACTGAGGGTACGGCGCTGGCAAATCCTCACTGGCAGTATTCGCGCAACAAGATTGCCTGTGAAGAATTGCTGATGAAGGAGTATCGCGAGAACGGATTCCCCGTGACCATCGTTCGTCCTTCGCATACATACTGTGAGCGCAGCGTGCCTGTCAGCATTCATGGAATGAAAGGCAGTTGGCAGGTGCTGAAGCGTATGCTGGATGGCAAACCCGTGTTGGTGCATGGCGACGGCTCTTCGCTGTGGACAATGACGTGGAACGAGGATTTTGCATGCGGATTCATCGGACTGCTGGGGAACCCTAAGGCCATCGGCGAGGCATTCCAGATTATGAGTGACGAGCAGTTGACGTGGGACCAGATTTACGAAAGTATTGGTCAGGCACTGAACATCACTCCGCAACTCTATCACGTAGCCTCCGACTTCCTGTCGGCTGTCAGTCCTGCAGGTTATGAATTGGAGGGCAACCTGAATGGCGACAAGGCGGCAACGGTTATTTTCGACTGCACCAAACTGAAGCGTGCAGTCCCAGGTTATCAGGCCACGACGCGTTTCGATGAAGGCGTTCGCCGATGTGTGGACTACATCCTCGCCCACCCTGAACTGCAGGTGGAAGACCCTGAGTTCGACCAATGGTGCGACAAGGTCATTGAGGTGCAAGAACAGGCAAAGAAAATCATGTCAGAGTGATTGAGAAATGAGCCATAGCTCTGTCTTCCCTACCATACTTATGTAGGTAATCGCAATATTTCCCCCTGTAATTCATTTCTTCAAGACACGATGCAAGACTCCTGCCTCCCCACTCCATTCCCATACGTTTGACTGCCACCAGTTTTCCTGTGTGCGTACACACATATTTTTTTGAAAAAAACCTTCCGAAATATTTGCATTATTCCAAAATTATTTTGTAACTTTGTAGCAGTTCTCATACCGAAGTCCTCCAATAGGGTGGGCAGAGTGAGAACTATATATAGGAAAAGGCGTTAATATTGACAAAGTGAAATGAATAGAATATTGTTTTTGTTTTTGTTAGATGCTATTACATTCCATTTGTTTGCTCAAAAAAAAATCTTATTTCCTTATTTTGAGAGCACAGATTGCATATCTTTTGTTGTAGATAGCGTTTATCTTTCAAAGAATTGTACAAAGGTATTCTGTACATTTACTAATGGAGACAATGATTGGGCTAACATATCATCAGAAATGTATCTTGAAGATTGTAATACTCATAGTAGATATTCAATTCTTGGTTCTCAGGGACTTCCGATTTCGCCAGAGCGAAGAGAACTGACAAATGGAGAAATAGTAAAAACTGTTTTGCTTTTTCCCTGCATTCCAGGAAACACAACAGATATAAACATCATTGAAGATAAAGATAATGAATCATTTAATGTATATTGCATTGATTTAAAGAAAGATAATAAAAGGTTGTCTATTGAAGAACATATAAATTTATCTGATGAGTTATATTCTTTGGGTTTCAATTATTATAAGCAAGGGAAATATGAAGAGGCTTTAGCTGCCATTATTAATTGTAAGAAACACCTGATTTACCATAAAAATAGTAAGTCATATAATACTTATTGTGAAAATTTATTAGGTTCAATTTTATATATGACAGGAGCTGAATCTGAGGCAAAAAAGCATAGCAAATACTATTATTTACCACCTATTGACAGAAGGCTTACACATAGATCTGACTCATTAAAGGCGGAGGCTATGAAATTACAAGACAGTGGTGACATTAATGGAGCTATCCAGAAACTAACTGATGTTTTGAATGTTCAAGTATCAGAAATTGGTGGTAATAATTATTGGACTGCAAATACGTTGAGCCACATTGCCTCCTTGTATGAATATGTAGACTCAATCATCCCTGCATATAATTATAATCATAAGGCTCTTGAAATCAGAAAGAACATCTTGCATGCAAATCATATTGATATCATTTCTTCTTTGATATGTTTAGCAAAAGAAAAATACCTTTTAGGAGATTCTTTGCATGGTGAATCTCTTATCAATAATGCTATGCAATTGGTAACAGAAAGTAGCGATATAATTGAAATCGTGGAGCTTATGCAGCGCTCTGCTTTTGACATTTACAATTATAAAAAGAACAAAGAAAGTATTACTTTTTACAATAAAACTATCACTATATTGGAATTAATAGACGAAACAGACTATTCTAAATTTCTAAGGTCAAGAACTTATGCACAATTATGTCTTTGTTATGCATCTATAAATCTTTACGATAATTCTATAAATTGTGGTGAAATGGCTCTAAAACTTAGAAAAGAGTTTATGAGTAAAGATAATTACTATTTAAATCTAAACAAGTTCAATTTGGCTTTTTCTTATTTAAAAACAGGAAATAACAGAGATGCTTGTGCCCTCTATTCTGAGATATTAGATGTTGCGTATACCTCTCAGGATGAAAATATTATAGGATTAAAGAAAAAAATAGAAAATCAATTATTGACAAAACTTTCTTTCTTTAAAGATTTATTGGAGATAATGGAGGAAACTTTAGGGCAACAAAGTAAAACATATATATATTACTTGTCTATGTTACCCATAAAACTATATAATTCTGGAAGAATCACAGAAGCTGTATTCTATCAAAGAAAGATTTTAAAAATACAAGAAAAACTATTTGGCGTTAATGATAGTCAATACATTGTTTCTTTAGCCAATTATATGTACTTGGTATACTCTATTGGGAATAAGAAAGAAGCCTATGAATTATCTGTTGAATTAGAGAAACTGCTAGAGAAAAATGAAATTTCCAATATAGAATGGAAAACGACTTGCTATAATAATCTTGCTATGGTGTTAGGTAACATGGAACATAGTAAAGCTTTATCATATTTAGAAAAGGCATTTGCTATATATAAAGAGAATAATAGTATTGACATCTATCTATTATCCTTTATGTCAAATATTTCTCTACAGTATCTTCGCAACAATGATATATATAGGGCAGACTCTATCAATGCTGAAGCTATTAAGTTGGCAGAGTTTCATAATCTAACAGAAAACAATTATTATGCTTGTCTTATTAGAGATAAAGCAATAATCAACAAATCAAAAGGTATAGAATATCTAAAAACATATTCTAAAGCTGCAAATCTATTTCGGAAATTTGGTGATTATCATGATGAGTTATCCGCTATAGACGAAATTATCCGGGACTATTATCAGGTGTTGATAGAAAAATATACAGACTTACATAAAAATCAAGTACAACATCATGAAAACGGAGATACGGACTATATACCCAATTATAGTTCTTTATCAGAGCGTGATAGTATTATAAGTTATTATAACAGGTATAATGAAACTGTTGATTTAATAGTAACATACGATTTCCCAAAGTTAAGTATAGATCATCAAAGATCATACAGAGACAGAGTCTGTGAGTTCTATGACATTTTCGGACCTGGTATGGCTGTGCAGTTTGGATTGGAACAAGGTGCATATGAAGCAGAACTATTTGAACTAAAAAATAAACGAATATTTGAAGTTTGTTATAATGGCATGTTATTAAACAAAGGTTTATTGTTGTATTCTGAAACTGAAACTAATACTAAAACAAATGGCTCTACTATCAACTGGAATTTATTAAAAAACAAACTAAACGAAAGTGATGTCGCAATTGATTTCTTTGATTTTAATTGTGTTTATGATTCGTTATGTTTTGCATTTGTCACAAAGAGAAATTCTGATTATCCGGAAATGGTATGTCTATGTCCTATCAAAGATCTGATTACAGCTGTAAATGACAAAGATTACACATGTTTTTATGATTTAGTCTGGGAAAAATTAGAGAAATGGCTAAAAGATGTAGATAATATTTATGTCTCTACATCTGGAATTTTCAATAAATTTGCTATTGAATATGCAATTATGCCTAATGGTGAGATTTTTTCTGATTGTTTTAATTTGCATAGACTATCATCGATGAAGATGATTAACAATCAAATAACAATGGGTGATATAAAATCTGCATTACTTTTGGGTAATTTAGATTACGACTTTGAACTCCCTGTTGCTCAAGATAAATATAGCAATGACATTAGAACGCCTCTTAGAGAAGGTTTGCTGAAAAGAAGTGGTTTTGATCCATTACCTAACACGGAATTAGAAATTAAGGAAATAAAAGATGTGTTAGAACATAACAATATTAGTGTAACATGTTTTGAAAAAGAATATGGAACAGAGTCTAATCTTAAACGACTTAATCTTGATTCATATGACATCATACATTTTGCAACACATGGTATGTTTGTAACAAACGAAGATGCAAATATGATTAAAGAGGAAAAAAATCTTCGTTTTATAGAAGCAGATGACGAAGGGGAATTAAAGGATTACAAACATGATCCTTTGTCACGTTCTTTCTTAGTTATGACTGGTGGTAATAAATTACCTAAAAGAAAAGAAATTGATAATGAATCCGATGATGGCATTTTGACGGGGTCTGAAATTTCCAATTTAAATTTAGTCAACACAAAATTAGTTGTATTGTCAGCTTGTGATTCTGGACTCGGCGACATTTCCAATGAAGGCGTTCTTGGATTACAATTTGCAATAAAAAAAGCAGGTGCAAATGCTATAATGATGAGTTTGGACAAAGTTGATGATAAAGCGACTCAATTGCTTATGGTTGAATTCTATAATAATATAGCGAAAGGGCTGACACTTAATGAATCATTGAAAAAGTCTCAACAATTCCTGCGTAATTATAATATGGGGGAATATTCCCAACCTAAATATTGGGGAACATTTATATTATTAGATGCCGTAGAGTAATTATAAGAAGGGCTATGCTTTTTTTTCAGGAAATGCGTTACATAAATACAAAAGGCAGGTTACCCTGCCTCCGATTTACTTGTTCGCAACATTTTACTTAGACCATTTATTACGACCTTTCCATCTTTAAGAATGCTGACATAAAAGTCTATAGTCTAATTCCATCCTGAATGACATAAGATGTAACCTTTGTAGGCTAAATCAGCAAGTGCAATAAGCACGTCACAGAGGTTAATTACGAACCACCCAATCTTTGAAAGTTTAGACTGAGCTTTTCTTAAAAACTCAGTCTACAAGAATGATTTTAATTTAATCATAATTGTAAAATTAAATTTTTAATTAATATAAATCTACATCAAAAAGATTCGAACTTTTTTGGCTTAAACCAAGCATCCATGCTAATGTAGGCGCAAAGATACAACTTTTTGAAGAATTAACCAAATATTAGTCAAAAAAACATCCAGCACCTCAAAAAAATAATTAAAACTTCTGGATATAGTGCTTTATGATGTTATACTCATATATAGAAGTCTACTCCCATTTCTAATTTGTTGATGCGAGGAAATTCTTTGCTTCCTCTTGGCTGAAGTTGATAACCTTCCGACGAGTTGTCCCATTTTGCTTTAATTCCCCTATGTGACAATTTGTCTGAAAGAAATTTTTCAACTTTATGTTCTAATATTCCTCTAGTATTACTAAGAGGTTGGTCACAATTAATGACAGCTTCTGCATGACTAAAGGGGTGTACCTTTGACAAACCTGCCTTTTCAATACTGAATTCATTATCAAAATAATCTAGTTCTAATCTCATATTTTTTTTTTATGGGAGCATACCTCAAGCCTCCATTTTACTAAATAATTATTTAGATTGGCTCGGAGGCTCGGTTTGAATCAAAAAAATAAAAGGAGAATGAGATTATTCTCAATCGCAAAAGTACAAATTATAAATGTAAGCACAAAATATTTTATTACGTTTTTGTGAAATACTTCAAAATAATTGACATAGATAATGCTAATGAACGAAAAGGTTTATCTGATGCCAACCGTAATTTAAAATCCAGCTCTTCTTTGTTGGACATTTGCCCTTTTAGAAACCTCTCTATCTTACTAATATATTCTTCCATGACTATATTCTTTTTACCATTAATACCGAAAACGGATAAAAGGTAATCAAAAAAAAGGACAATCTTGTGATTGCCCTTTTTTCTTGCTTTATAAATCTGAGAGTTTCTTTATCAATTCATTCGCTTTGGTGTAGATAGGCGTATCAGGATTCTCCTCTTTGACTTTCTTTAGGATAATGACTGCCTTGTCTACCTGATCATCTTTTACGTATGCCACTGCAAGATTCCACGCAATGTCGTTAGCCCACGGATGATATGTGAAATCATTGTCCAACGACTGATAAATAGGTTCAAGTTCTTTTATCATACCAGATACATTTCTGTTGTCTTGTATCTGGGTGAACAGTGAGTATAGATGTGTCACCTTGGTAGAATCCACATCGCCACGGGATATGTCTTCCATATTATACTCTGTGTAATATGGAGATACACTTGCTTCAAGCATCCTATAACGGTGCTCTCTATAGAAACCAAAGATAATGACAAATACGGCAGCGACAGAGCATGCCCATAACAATATAGGACGTACTCTTGGTTTCGAGTTATTTTCTTTGATGACAGCTTTCTCAATGGCACCATTCTTGACTTGCAGTCCACGTATTAGCGAAGTCATGGTCATTGCCTGACTACGCAGTTCAGGATTATTACGGATGTCCTGCTTAAAGGCTGTCTCCTCCTCTTCTGTCATTGCACCACGAAGATATTTCTCTATTCGTTCGTCGTTGCAATCTGTTAATATGTCGTTCTCCTTATTCATTGAAACTATTCATTAATTCGTTATACTTGTTACGAAATTTCTGCAGACATTTATATTTCTGCGTTTTTACGGAATTGGCATTGGCAAAACCAAACATATCCGCTATAGTTGATGTAGTAAGGTTATTCCAGTAATATCCTTGGAAAACATTTTTACAAGTGTCGGGCATAGACTCTACGATGGACTGTACGATTTTCTCGGAACGTGACAGAGTTTCAGGATCTTCGTCCTCAGTACATAGTTGGTACAGTTCATCTATCTTATCAGAACGAAAAGTATCCTTATTGGTAAGTCTGCTGTCATCAAATAGCGGAACAACTTTTTGTCGTTTACCAACAAACTTCAGTGTTTGGTTGATGCAGATACGAAAAAAATACGTGGAAAGTGTAGAAGTGAGATTTGCCAGTTTTCCATCACGTATGTTCATAAAAAGAGCAACCGATGATTCTTGGTAAATATCATTCAGATCATCATCTGAGACAGAGAAATTCTTTCTCAGATATGCCAGGACCTTATTCCTCTCATCTGCAATGAAGCGGTTTAGTTCAATATTTTTCGAATTAATATCCTTAACCATATTAGAAACTTGTTTCAATGACAATATTCTGGTTGTTCGGCCATTTCCCGGTTTCGGTTAACGAACGTCTTATATTTTTGATAAAGGTGTCAGCATTCGTATTCAACGTATAACCAGACAAAACATTGGCTATGTTATATGAAAGTGGACCGAAGCGTTTCCCGTTAACCTTAATTTCCGTATTAACTTGATCAGCCCTGCAAGCCTCTATAAATACTACATTTGATTTCTTAGATGAAGCATCTATATGATAATGTGACTTTTTACTCGTAGAAGGTTTGAAAACTTTGTTACTATACGTGAAACCGACATTTGTCCCTCTTACTAATTCGTCGTTGGCTCTTGACGATGTTCCCGCATGACAGGCATCTATAACGATATAAAGCATACCTGTAGGACCTATTTTCGCGCGCAATTTCTTTATATATACGTTGAGTAAATCATCAGTCAAATGTTTCTTACCCTCATAGACACCCTTCTTGTATGTTTTGTAAGCGTCTATCGGTACAATTGATTCATCCCATCCGTCTTCCTCATCACCATTGAAATCTTCTATTGGCTGACCATGTGTTGAGAAATGAATGTAAACGATATCACCTTTTTGGGTTTTGTTTGTGAATTGTGATAACCGTGAGGTGATATTTGAGAATGTAGCCTGTTGGTCTAATAGTGTCATGGTGGAAAATCCTTGTTTCTTCAGTATAGGGCAGAGTAGGTTTATATCTTCCACACCACTGATATTGTTCCACTGATAACCTGTGAGTGCCGTGTCATAGTGTGATATCCCAACCATAAAAGCACGCTTCCGTTGCGCATACACAACAGAAAAAAACAGCATAGCAACAAGGATTAGGCACCGTTTAAATTTCATATACAAATAATTTTTCTGCAAATTTACAATTTTTTTTTGATATTATGGTTACCTTCCTGATTTTTTAGTATAAAGAGACAAAGAAAACAAGATTGTCAAACAAAAAAAAAAAAAGAAAATGAAAAAGATATTTTTACACTTTTGTAGGTTGTATGCAAAATTCTGGTTTTTACTAATCATTCCATCAATTGCATCTCCTTTCTTGGGAATAGGAATTTCAATAATAGCTCTGATTATTTCACTGATATTCTTTGATGACCCTGTAGAGGAAAAAGACCCTTCAGATTATTTCACAGAAGAAGAGATAAGAAAAATTCAGTTGGGAGAAGAAGTTGATGACGACGAGTATTTAGCTTTAATGGCAAAATATTTGACTTTCAGCTGTCCGAAAAAGATTGATTCAATTACTACTTGGACAGGTTGTGAGGTAAACAATAGTTCATTTATATACAATTATGACGTAAATGACAGATGGAATTTTTATGGAGAGATAGACGAGGAAAAACTTAAAAATAAGATAATGACGCAAATTGATAAAGAAAGTTTTCACATACGAAGTATAGTCGCAACAAAAAGAAATATAATATGTCGTTATAGGCATCGCCAAATAGGGAAAGTGTATGATATTATCTTAACGACAGAAGAACTAAGAAATAATAACAATTAAAAATGTAAAGACTATGGCAAGAGATTTTTATGATGACTCTTATGAGGAGTATGACGATTACGAGTGTGAAAGCGACTATTATTGCGGATCAGAGTGGACAGAGGAAGATGCCTGGGATGCACTTACAGATGGAATGTATGGTGATATGCCTAGCAACCCGATGGAATACGATGCAATGATGGAGGCTATGGGATTTTAGTTACCTTCAAGTCTAATCACCTAACAAAAAATAGAATTATGAAAAAGATACTGTTATATTTATCAATACTGTTGACGATGTTCTGCATCAAAGGTTCTGCATACGTTCGTTATGTTACAGTAGACCTTAATCTGCGATATGGACCAGGAGTAGAATATGGTGTTATTACATCCTTACCCAAAGGTACATCAGTAACAATTGACGAAGATTGTGATTGTAAGTGGGTACCCGTAGAGTATCACGGCCATATTGGCTACATTTCCACAAAATTCTTGTCAAACAAAGCACCTAATAGAAAGGTAAAGACTAAAAGACGTGTACAGCCTACCCCAAGCATAACATATACTTCGCAAAGGAGAAGCGTAAGATATTACACAAATGTAGATGGATACAGGGTGCAATCACCCACACGATATAATTCTGCACCAGCAGACGCAACAGCATTGTGCAGAGATGGCAGCTATAGTTTCAGTAGAAACAGAAGAGGTACTTGTTCATATCATGGGGGAGTTTCAAGATGGTTGTAGGAACTGTTATATAAAGTAAAATCACTGAATTTACTCAGTTAATTCAGTGAATTTGCAAAGTAATTTCAGTGAATTTACTTTTTGAAAGGATAAGTTTGACGTTGATATATATTTGTTTGCATAAACAGAAAAAAAAAATGTAACTTTGCAGTATAGTTGATAACTATTAAAGAGAGAAAAAATGAAACACATCCTTTTGCTTCTTGCAGCCCTGTTGCTGCTTTGCCTCGCGCCGTTACCTTACGGGTATTATCAGTTGGTGAGGTTTGTTATGATGGTGGCGTAGAACTTTTGTAAGTAAAAAATAGTTGTAATATGTAAACTTAAAAGAGAAATAAAGTTATGAATACATGGGTTGTTATAACAATTGTTTGGATTGTATGCCTGGCTTTTATATTTGCGAGTAGGCTACTGAATCAGTCATCTGCTGGTGGCGTTAATAAGAAGATGAGACTGAGGGATATTATAATCGGTTTTTTGTTTGCTCCAATTATTGCGCCAACTGGTTTATTTGTTATGATTTACGAGAAGTGCAAGCAAAAATACTATAAAAACAGACCTCGACCTTTGCCAAAAAAGCTGAGAAAGTTCTTAAAAGTAGATTGTGTTGCAGATGAAGAAAGAAAAACGGTGTCCATTGCGGAGTATAATTGGAAGCATGGGACGAATTTCACCTTAGACGATGTTTACGGTAAGGGCTATATGGAGTCTTTGTCTGATGAAGAAAAGGCTTCAATCGTAGCCGAATCTTTAAGATACGGCGTGCTGCATGTGAGTAAGGATGTTGCTGATACTATATACACCGTAGCTGCAAAGGAGTTGGGGAATGCTTTACTGACAGGCGATTTTACCGACTTTGAAAACAGGTTGGCAGAGAATGTTGAGCATATAAATCATGGTGCTGAAACTTTTTTTGGCAAGAAGAATGTCTCTGAGTCCTGGAAGGACTGGAAAGTCAGATACGTGGATACCAAGCTGGTTATGAATTATGAGGTCTCATATAGCGAGTATTACTCAAATTCATGTCTGTTATTGGACTCAATGGTCGTAATGTTTTTCTTTGAGCATGATAAGATTAGGAAAATCCTTTTCTGTCCGCAAAGGTTCGAACCTTTAGTTGCAGATCCAAAAGATAATATGCTGAAAGCTCCTTTTGATTATGAACGTCTAAAACCTTGCTTGTCGGAATTGAGAGGAGCAACGCCTTCTTCACCTCCTGTAGTAAAAGAAAACAGAATACCATGTATGTTTTGTGGAATGCCTTCGGAGAAGTTGGAATGGTATAGCTCTAAGATAGATTGCGGTATTCACGGTTATCTTGGGGTCGTTTCTGTATGCCCTCATTGCCATAAAGTAGTTGAATATTACCCTGAAATACGATTACGTTACGATAGAAAGAGGCTGAAATCACATATGCATGCGGCAGAAATAATATGTGCGTGCTGGAACAATCTGGATACTAGTATAAT
>JAEEHW010000024.1 GCA_016281055.1 Prevotella sp. | reverse complement strand
TTGTAAGCACTCTGCACCGTTGCCTCGCTCTGCGAAAAGCCTTTGTCTTTTTTTGCCATATTCATCGATTTTTTGTTTTCCGAGTGCAAAGGTACTACGAATCTGTCGCAACTGGGTTGCAAAGATGCAAGGCTACATCACATCATTCTCTTCTGTCAGCATGAGAGATGATTCATTCACCGCTCCTTTATACATCGTGGTATTCTCATCAGCTTGGAAGTTATAGCCGTTGTTATAGAAGGTAGTCCAATAATCTCCGTCTATTGGGCTTGCCGTCAGGTTCATTGTCACAGTAGCTGGGGTTCCCAAAAAGGCATCATCCCCAATTGTCGTTACGCTGTTTGGGATGGTGACTGATTCAACCAGAGTATTTGCAAAAGACTTTATATCAATAGCTTATATGTCAAACGGTAGAAAGGTGATTACGTAGATTCTATAGATTGGGGAAAGGACGAAAATTTAACGTTTTTAACTTTTTTGAACCACAAAAGGAGGGAAATCGTGCAATCAATCGGCACACAAACATTCACAAACAACAGAGATATATTCAGACGTGCTGATAGGAAAAAAGTAAAAAGGAATCAGTTACGGCCTCTGAGGGTCATTAGTGTGTGGGGATTTCTCCCCTCGTTCATTTTTCATTGCGAATGCATTCGTTGAACAACATCAATGCACCCTCAGGTGCTTTGATATAGCCAGCAATTTCAAATGTACGTATATTCTCCGGCTGCATTCTTGATCAAGGACTGCTACCTTTGAACTGTCTCTTCGGGCTTTCACTGATTCCTTATAGTTTTGTTACTCATATGCTGAATGGTACTCTCTCTTGGACAGTATTTCAGATAATTTTTGAGTTTTATCCCAATTGAAGAACCATCTATTTGTTTTCGTCAATTCTTTGTACTTCTTTCCATAAGCGCTTTCTGAACATCCATATACTTTTAAAATAATTTGCTTAATCTCCTGTTTCTTTACATAAGGACAAACCATTATGTCAAAGAATAGCATCGCATTATCTGAATGCCATAGCGCACAATCGACAAGAAGGCGTCTATTTACTTCTTCAATAATTTTTTTTCGGACATCTTCATAACTAATGTTCCCGCCAATAATATACATTAATGTACAAATCTGGAAATAGTTGAGACGTTCGTAATCCTCTTTGTTTCCTTCTGAAATAGAGAAAATTTTCACCAAATGGGTACGAGACAGTGGAGTTTTCATAAATCGGCTCAGGCACAACAATAAATTTAGCACTTCAATATTAATATCGTTCTCCAAATGTTTTGTCTCGTAAATATCCAAACAACGCTTCATTTCTCGGTAAAACCTGTTCTCCATTTCTAACAGAGCGGTCTTATCTGTACAATTCTCTGCCCACCTATGTAAATATTCCAAAATTCTGCACAACTTGATAGAAGCTGATGCATTCATATCTAGCGAGAATACATAAAAGGCAATCTCTGTATACATCAATAACAGACCTGTCGAAGCATCGGGTATATTATCGCGATCCATTTCATTTCCAATCTGAGAAATAAGTAAAGTCAGTAGATAGCGATTTAGGGTGCCATACTTCTGCTTGTATCTATGCGTCAACGAACGAAATGCATTAACAACTGATGAAAATGCCTTCATTTCGTTATTGACCATGTGCAAGTAGTGTCCCTCGTCATCTTTCTTCAACCATTTATTAGCGATGCATGACATCAATTCGCCAATTTCACGTTTTGCATCTGATATGTCAGATACAAAAGGCCGCTCTAAGAATTCAAGTTTACTCTCATTTACAAAGAGTTTATAAAACTGTAGTTCTTCTTTATAAACCTCTAAGATTTTTCGAAGATTCTCCTCACTATTTGCATATACATAGTGATCATCCAAATATCGTCTAACCTCATAATCACGACCCAATTTTAACGAAAGAGGTTCTTTTTTCAAACGATTGAGAACATTGATATCTATACGTTGAAAAATTATTTCTGCAAAGATTCTTGATATTTCTGGGCCAACAATGATTCCGTTAGTTTCATTATAATTAGTGTGCTGCATGAGAGAATCGAAATCATTCTCAAAAGTTGTTTTTCCTATCAAATCTTTAGCCTGTTTCTTACCTTTTATAGCCCAAGCAATTGTATGTGTATATAAATGATAGAAACAATTAGCAACATCCAATTTCATCAGATGAGTGTATTTCTGTTCAAGGCGAAGATAATCACCACTGATGAAAAATTTATATATCATATCATATTGCTTATAACTGAAATATGAGCGATAATACTTCTCTATTTCATCATCGAATATTTCAACTCGTTTCTGAAAGTTCTGAGCAACTTCATTTTTATCTTCTTCTTTCTTAAATATACATTTCGCTCGTTTTTCTATATATCGAATGGAAAAAGGACTGTTGCAGCACAGAGACAGCATGTAATTATCATGCTTTGCATAAAAATCAACACACTGCAATTGAGTATATGGATGCATTAAACTGAGTTTACGGCTCTTATCTCCTCCATATTTACGGACAGAAAAATCATAGGGTATAGTCCAGTCCTTCAGTTTACCCACAAAAGTTTCCTTAAATATCTTTTGTAGGCTTTCATCCTGCATATTCAAATAAAAACCTCCATTGTCGAGCATTAATGGTAGTTCGTACGGAAGTACTTCCGTTAAAAGTACCCTGTATTTGTTGTTAAGATTTATCTCTTTACTCATCGCCAGCAACTTTTTATATCTGCAAGAGTTGCAGAAGTAAAAAAATGATTCACATGGTGCTCAAATCCAAATACGAATGAATACTTAGCCAAATATGTCCGCTGAGCTGCAGACAACCGTGCTGCTAATAGGGAGCCTAAACGACCTGTTCTGCAATGCAGCAATCTCTGGTAGTACTCGTCAAGAGCATACAGAACTGCTTTATCTGTCACCATGTTGTAGTTAAAGTAGATGCCGACCTTGATAGGTAGCAAGGTGGAAGGGTTATAAAGCGTGAAGTTACCTGTAAGGAACTTAATCCTATCCTTAAGTTTTTCATAATCACCATCCTTAGCAAATCGCAAAAAAGTCTTTGTGATACGAGTCTTTATCATGTTGATTTTTCTTTCTGCAATTGACACCTCTACGTCTTTTTTCCCTTTAGGCAAAAAGGTATAACCTAGATAGGTCAGTTTTACTACCTGCTGTTGATTATCCCATTTGTATGATTTATTTGGATTCAAATGTAACCCGATTTTGGATAGCACATCTGGCACCTTTTTCCACACATTCGTTTGTGCTGTCAGATTATTACAGAATACGATAATATCATCCACAAAACGCGCATAATAGAAAACTCCATCCATTCTTCGGATTTCAAGATCGAAATACTTCATATAAAGTTCCGACATTACAGAACTGACACTTAATCCACGAGGAAGTCCTTTTTCTGGATTAATAGTAGGGTGCGCAAATAGATTTTTAAGCAAACATATCGACTGATAGTTGAGTCTTCCATCCTCCTGAAAACGTTCCATCAAAAGGGTACGATTAATGGACTCAAAGAAGTGGCGCACATCGAGACGAACAACCCATTTCGGCGATTCCTCCTTTAATAGCGATACTATTTGTTTCACTATCTGATTGCGATTTGCCTGCTCTACTCCATAGATATGTTTGATATTGTTGTACAATTTGCGCAAAATAAGATCCTGGCATAGGTATTCCATTGAACCTTTCTGTTGGTCATTAAGGTATAAATCGCCCCAAGTCCTTATTTGGTATCGAAACGTACCCTTATTTATGCTATCATTAATACACAATTCCACTTCCTGAACAAGTCCTTCCTTGCTCAGTCCGCTATTCCTACGCTCTGTTTGAGTTGTACAGGAATATAAGTTCTGTGGAGAAAATGATTGTGAATACATAAAAGATTATTGTCGTCCCAAACGCTATCATGTACATATCACCCACATACCATCATTATCTTTGCCTTCGCGTTCCAAAACACCAAGCTTCTGTAAAGCAGAAAGGTCACGTTCGATGGTGCGCTGGCTCACCGACAAAGTCTCCGACATTTGTCGGCCGGTGATTGTCGGAGATTCTTTGATAAGATTGAGGATCTTCTGCTGACGCTCAGTGAGTTTCGTCTCCGACATGTCTCCGTCATGGTCTCCGACATTCGGGGTGTCGGAGGAGGCAAAGATGGTGGTTTGGAATTGAGTTGGAGTAGATTTGAACACAGGCTTCAGCTCGTCTTTATAACCTTCCAATGCTTTGGTCTCATTACAGATACGTGTGAGTCCGCTACCTCGTTTCTCCATGTAGTCAAGCTGGGCCATCACATTTGCAAGGATAGGATTGCGCCTTTCTGAAGAAACGTCTGCAATGTCTAAATCTTGAATCAGCATACCATTGTACATCCCTCCTGGGGATGTTACAGTGAGGCGGTCATCGTAAATGTCAAGATGAACTTCACTACCCATTACTGTATAATCGCGATGGATGAAATGGTTTACCATTGCTTCAAGAACTGCACGTTCCGCATATTCAGGTTTGTTCTTTCGTCCATCAGGCAGTTTCTCCCAGCCTTTCTTTGTGTTGGATTTCACAAAGTTCATCGCTTCACGAAGTAGCATGAGGACATTGCCTGTAAACTCTGCATCGTTGATGGCATCACCCTTTTCCGTTCCATCCCATCGTGTGCAATAAAGGCGAGATTGCCATAAAGGACAATCATCGGCAAACAATGCACCTGCATTCGTTAGGTTCCCTGTACCAGTTACCAGTCCAAACGATAAGAGGTACTTCTTGTCCCATTCTTGTTTGGTGCGGTCTTTGAACGAGTTCGCCAATATCGTAAAGGAATAGTCCTCTGCTTTATAGTTTGTGTGAAGGGAATCGAAAGTTTTGTTGGAGCCTTTCAATACCAAGCGAACCATCTGTTCTGCCGTAGCAGGCATGCTCTCATCACCCACACGAACAAAGGCAATTCGCTGACCATCCCCAACGTAGTAATACGGAGTATAATGCCCTGCATTGACTTTGAGTTGCAAAATGTGCAGACCATCTATATCATGGGGAATCATCTCTACCTCTGGCAGGGGATCCATATAGTCACGAATCCTGCTACTGATGGCCTCGCATACATGCTGTACATCATCAAGCCCTTTGACGACGCCGTCATTATCAATGCCGAAGAAAAGGGAACCACCCAAACCATTGGCAAAAGCACTTACGCTCTTCAGCCAACTCTTAGGTTTCTTTTCTTCAAGCATCACCTTGAAGTCGTATGCAGTACATTCTGCTATCAAACTATTTAATTCCATTCTAAATGACTATCCAATAATATTGGGTCCTACACATTACCTTGCAAAGGTACACATTTTTATTGAAAAGATGGCATAAAGCCATCGTTTCGCGCGTAATTTAAGTAAATTTTATCTAAATTCATACTTTGTGGTCCCAAAAGTCTCGGTAATCGAAGATTTTTGCGTAATTTTGCACCTGCATTCCGCAAAGAGTGCAAGGACATTTTGCTCAATAGGCTCTCAATCACCACCTGAGAAAACGAGCAAACTCCTTTTATTGGGTCTGTTCCCCTACGGGCGCAGCTTTCCCATATTAAGGAGTGGCTTGTGGTGAGCCGAGAGCCGTGTGGAAAAAGTCTGCGCCTCTTCTATTTTTATATATAACAAGATACTACATGAGATAGTTTGGTTTAACAGTGTTTATATTATTGGCTGTGGTGGGCCTATGTGCAATATTAGGTATTGCAACGCGAGGTACAGATTGTTCTGACAAGGATAGGGACAATGCCCTAATGAGTCTTTTACGTGGCTTACGAACCTTAATGGCTCTCTTTGCAGCCATCACAGCCATTGCTGCTGTTATCTACATAATAACGATGCCATTTCGTTAAATGATCTTACTAATCGGAAATAATGAATAATCTATGAGAAAGTCTATTTTATTAATCACATTTCTTGTCGTTTCCACTTGCATTTATTCTCAGCATTTGAAGTTTTCGGGTATTCCCATTGATGGGACGATTTCTGAGTTTCAGAACAAACTTGCCGCAAAAGGAATAAAGCAGAATCGAACAAAGTCTAATGAAGCTCCTGTAGGACAAAGGGTCTTTAATGGAAGATTTCAAGGTTATAATTCAGAGATAACCGTTTTTTATAATAGAAAGAGCAAACAAGTATATAAAGTAGAGGCTGTCATTGAATCTAAAAAGAAGGATGTAATCCAAAACATCTTGGATAAATCAATACAGACAATCGAGCAAAAATATATATTCCAAACCGCTCATGAAGTGAGTGACGGAACGGATTTGCATTATCAGTATATCATCTATCCCACAAAAGAAAGCGTAGAAAGTACTGGCACTATACATGTGAAGCCAAGTTATACTTTCTACATTCCAAATAATGCAGTTGCCTCTCAGGGCTTTCAGTTGGCATCTTTCATCATTTCGTTCGAATATGAAGATGCAGTAAACACTTCTTCCATTAAACCAAGTGAAACTGAACCTTTGCATTCATGGCAATCTTCTTGTGGAGAACCTGAGAATCATGAGAAGTTCTTGATATGGGCAAATAATTATAGAAAACACGATTGCTATGATAAGTGCATCTATTACATGACATGGGCACTGGATTATTACAAATACGGCTGTGCCCCTCAAAGCACTTCCGAATATGAAGAAATACTGGACAATGCCATATTAGTGCTAAAAGGCCGTCAGATAGGAAGGATAAAGACGGCATATAGTAAAGAGTATGCAAATGTTTACAGGGTTCCCAACGAAGACGGACAATTTAAATGCATAGAGTTTGGCGTTTGTTCCGATATGTATCAGGTAAAACTATATGCAAGCGATATTACACGGCAGATATACGCATTAGAGAGTTTAAGGAAAGTGTATAATGAGAAAAAGAAAAGTATATTAGGAACTCAGTTAAGTGATTATTGGAAAGAGGACATCAATTTAAGTATGCCTGCACTAATCGGGAAAGACCGCCTGCGCGGGGAATTTGGTGATATTGAATGGAAAGAGTATAATCTAACTATGAGATTTACACAGTTTAAGCAAGAACTGCGTGTTGAAGTTAATTTTGATGACTACAAGCAAATCTTTTTATTCTGTAGTGAAGAAGAGATTGGCAATTATTTGGCTTTCCTTAGGTCTATTCAGAAATAAACAGAATAATTGGGAACAGATACTAATTCCCTCTGACAAATAAGACTTCGGGAGGCCGACGCTGAATCGCCAGCGTCGGTCTCCCGAATCTCTTTGCCCTTTCCAACATATCCGTACTATAATCCAGACAAGTGATGTCTGCCTTCGTCATCTGTTTGTATTTAGCAGCGGTAAAGACGGCTGTGCCTACGGGTACATCGAGCAAATTTCCGGTGAAATCATCAGGAATCCATGCCAAGACCCTGCGAGCTATATCATTGTCATCTACGCCGCCCCAGAGCAGTTTGAAATACAGACGGCTCCACCATTTGCCTTGAGTGATTGCGTCATCGTAGAAGTTTTTACTAAACTTG
>JAEEHW010000023.1 GCA_016281055.1 Prevotella sp. | reverse complement strand
CTTTGATGTTACAAAGCAGATAAAGGCAGGATTTGGAAAGACTGTAAACTTCAAACATGGTGCATATCTCATAATTGAGCATACTGAAGCTATGCACGTTGTTGACGTCAATAGTGGAAACCGCTCTCGTGGTGTAGAGGGTCAGGAGGCTAATGCCCTTGACTGTAACCTTGGTGCTGCGGATGAACTGGCAAGGCAGTTGCGTCTGAGAGACATGGGTGGAATCATAATTGTCGATTTCATCGACATGAATCTCGCTGAGGACCGCCAGCTTCTATATGAGCGTATGTGCAAGAATATGCAGAAAGACCGTGCGCGCCACAACATACTTCCACTGTCAAAGTTTGGTTTGATGCAGATTACTCGCCAGCGTGTTCGTCCTGCCATGGATGTCACTGTTGAGGAAACATGCCCAACATGTTTCGGCAAAGGAACGATTAAATCAAGTATTCTTTTTACAGATATGCTTGAAAACAAAATAGACCATCTGGTAAAAAAGGTAGGACGCAAGAACATTAAGTTGTATGTACATCCTTATGTCGAGGCATATATAAACAAGGGTTTCTGGAGTCTGAAACGACGCTGGCAGTTCAGGTATGGTTTCGGCGTAAAGATAATACCGTCGCAAGAATTAGCTTTCCTTGAGTATCGTTTTTATGATAACAAGGGAGAGTTTATTGATATGAAAGAAGAATCTGATGCAATTTAATATTACATCAAGGTTATAATGATACGATTCCAAGGGATAGGATGCTGATTCTTATTCCTTGGATTTTTTGTAAGACCTTGCAACATTCGATTGTAGTCGCACCTGTTGTAATAATATCGTCAACCAGTAGTATATGTGAATTTGCCACCAATCCGGCTTTTTTGTCAAGAGCAAAAGCCCCTTCTATATTTGTTTTTCGTGCAATACCATCTAATTTTGTTTGCGATTTTTTAAAGTGGGTTCTCTTTAATATCCTTTCTGCAATCTTAATGCCTGTAATGCTGCTTATGCCTTTGGCTAATTCTGTACATTGGTTGTAGCCTCTTGTCATTTCTCTCTTCAGTGTCAACGGTACAGGGACAATATAGTCTATACCTTCATAAAAACCCACGTTACCAAGTTCTTGTCCCATCATCTTACCCATAAATCTGGCAACGTCGTCTTTTTGCTCATATTTAAAGGCATAGACGAGGTTCGCAGTCTGGGTCTTAGGAGCAAATTTCAGAAATGACATTGCTCTTGTCACGGTGACACGTCCCCAGTATTTCTGTGCAAGTATATTTTCCTCAAAAAGTTGTTTCCTATCTTTTTCCTTCCATTCACTGACATCCAGTATGAGCTCCTTGTTTTCCTCTTCTTGAAAAATGTTATCATCTGGTCTGTATTTCTTCTTGGTAGGTTTCTCATTAATCCACCATTTCGTTTTCGGAAGGCACTCAAGGCAAGAAGTACAAATGACGTTTTCTTCGATTTCGAGCCTTTTTTTGCATATTTCACAAAAGCGCGGAAAAATGAAATCCAATATAGAGTGTAGTAGCATATATGTCTTTTATTTCAATAATTCAAGGCAATGTAAGGCTTGATCCATGGAAAAACCTCTCTGTAATGCAAACCTTATCAGCTTTCCGCGTTTCTCATAGTCACTTGAAACCTTTACTGTTTTAACCTTGTTCTTAAGTAATGGCAATAGTATTTCTTCGTATGATTCATCTTCTATCTCGCTCAAGATAGGTTCGTATATCTCACGTGGAATACGCTTCATGTACAGTGCTTGCTCCACTTTCTTACATCCCCATTTATTATATTTTATCTTGTCATTGATAAAAAAACGGGCATACCTTTCTTCATCAATATATCTTTCCTTAACAAGATAATCAAGAATCTTCTCCTGACGTTCAGGCTCTATTCCCCAGCGTTGCATTTTGGTGCGCATCTCTTCCTTGCAATGCTCTCCTTTTGCGCATAGGGCAGTAAGCTTTATGAGTGCCTGCTCATCGGTCACTGTACGTCTGTAATTCATAGATATAAAACTTTGACATTAAATGGTATGCCTACTTTCTATTTGGGTTCTTGGGGAACCAGCCGCGCTCTACGCGTTTCTTCTGCTCAAAGAGCTCGAGGATGCTCCATAGGCATGAACAGCCTATCACTCCAAGTACCGGACTGATGATCTGATTGGCTATAAATAGTGAGGCAATGATGAAGCCTACTCCGCAGAGTAGGAATATCCACCACGGACGGGTGCCGAAATAGTATTCTGTCTTAATGACTATGGGGTGGAAGATGCCTATCGTGATAAAGGTGGCTATCGCTATTATTAATCCTGAGAAATACACGTTTTAATAGTTATGAGTTTTGAGTGATGAGTTCTTTTAGTCGGTCTGCAGCCTTTGGACTCCGCTATGCGCCTGAGCACCCACGGAGCGCAAGAAAAGCGTCACTTTTCACTTTTCACTTTTTATCTTCACGCTTATTATCTTTATGTCTTCTGTGGGCTTGCCGTTGGCATCGGTTGGTACGCTCTGTATCTTTTCTACTACGTCTAAACCGCTGAAGACCTCGCCGAAGACGGTGTATTCACCGTCAAGGTATGGTACGCCCGGCTGCTGCTGCTCCAGATAGTAGGGCAGGGGGTCTTCTGTGGTACCTGCACGGCGCGCCGTTGGCCATTTGCCCCAGGTGATGTAGAACTGGGTGCCGTTGCTCTTGCGCTCCGGGTTGACGTTGTCGTCGGCCCTTGCCGCACACAGTGCGCCGCGCTTGTGGAAATGCTTCTGGGGCATTATCTCCGCATCGATGAGTCCGGCATCGTCGCCGGTGTCTCCGCCCTGTATCATGAAGTTGGGTAGTATGCGGTGGAACAGTGTGCCGTTGAGTTTTCCGTCTGCCGCAAGCTTCAGGAAGTTGTCACGGTGGAGTGGGGTGTCGTTATACAGCTCTACGATGATTTCGCCCTTGTTAGTCTGTATAGACACCAGCGGACGGTCATAGCTTGCAGGCAGTGACGCAGCACTCTGTGTGAAGGCACGCATGATGGCTGTGGGGTGTCCGTCCTCGGTGAATGCCCCTAACTTATATTGTGAGGGCTTGCATGTAGGCTCCCAATAGAATACTCCGAGGCAGTGGCCGGAGGTCTTGGTGCGCATCATGTCGATGAGTGCCAGCAGCTGTGTGCGACCAGACTCCATGATGTAAGGCAGCGTATCGTTGACCTCGAAGCCGGTCTCTGTCACGATGACGTCGGTGCCGTATTTCTTGGCAAGCAGGTTGACATTGTGCACTGCCTCCATTATCAGTCGCATGGAAGCATTCTTGTAACCCTTGTTGCGTGCCCAGTAAGGATAGACGGACATGCCGATGATGTCCCACTGTGCGCCGTTGTCGCGCAGGGCGTCAAGGTTATAGTTGTAGAGGTCGTTGTCATATCCTTTGTCTAGGTGTACTATCACCTTTGCCTCTGGCATCACCTCCTTTACGGCGTCATAGCCAGCCTTGAACAGTCCGGCATATTGCTTGGGGTTCTCCTCCAACTTGCCTACAGGCCACATCATACCGTTGGAAGTCTCGTTGCCCACCTGCACCCACTTCACTGTGATGCCGTTGTCTTTAAGCATGGTAAGCACCTCCTTGGTATGGTTGGCCACATCGACGAGCAGTTGCTTGTACTTATGCTTTGCCCATGCTGCAGGTATGTTTTGCTTGGCAGGGTCTGCCCACCAGTCGCTGTAATGGAAGTCAATCATGATGTCCATGCCCTGTTGCTTGGCGCGCAGAGCCTTGACCAGCACATCCTCTTTGTTGCACCAATTGCCATGCTCTGCAGGGTCAACCCATACGCGCAGGCGTATGGCATTGAGTCCCATCTCCTTCATCAAGGCAGTGGCCTCACGTTCCTCGCCCTTGTAGTTATAGAGCTTGTGTCCGCGGCTCTCCATCTCTGTGGCCCAGCTGATGTCGGCGCCCAGGGCGAAGTCGGCGGCGTTGGCGGCTGCCAGCGCAAGCATCATCACAATGGTAACAATGTTTCTCTTCATATTGGAATCAGTATTTGCTTTTAATGGTGGGGAATTTATAGCCCCCACCTTAAGGGTGTTTTGTTTTGGACTACAAATTTACAAAAAAAAAATCAAATACAAGTTTGTTTTCAGATTTTATTCTTCTTGAAACGGTAAATTAATGTTTTTTAGGTATGCTATCGAACTTTTTCTCCAACATGCTGAAATTCTATCTCCCACATATCATATTTCATTGTAAAAGCATAGCATGTTCAAAGTAAATTCACTGAATTAGCAGAGTAAATTCACTGAATTTACAAAGTAATTTCACTGAATTTACTTTATATTATCAATGCTTTGACCTTGAATAAGCATTCATTTCCTTATAAATACGATAAACTTACAGTATCTTTAGTAAGTGTTTTCTGAATCTTGGGGAAATAATTCGCTTTCTTAATTATCAAAATTATGGTTAATTATTTGTTTGATTTGCTTTCTATTTGTTATCGCCTTCTGCCACATAGTGGCATACTAAAGTTAATTCAGGGAATACTCCATGTGTTTAAATGTGCAGTGTTCGTTGTGCTCGCACACAGTGTTTTTCGTTTGCATTTTTTCGTGATTTTCTTTGTTTATTTCAGAAATAATTCTTACCTTTGCCCTTGAAAACAGTTAGTCCATGGGTTGGGCT
>JAEEHW010000022.1 GCA_016281055.1 Prevotella sp. | reverse complement strand
CGTTCACGTGAACTTAACAAATAATAATGGTCCAGATGGAAACGCGTAATTTAAGAAAGACAAGACAGGGTGTAGTTACCAGCAACAAAATGGATAAAACCATTGTTATTGCCTCTAAGTTCAAAGAGAAGCACCCAATCTACGGTAAGTTCGTGCAGAAGACTAAGAAGTACCATGCGCACGACGAAAAGAATGAGGCTAACATAGGTGACACAGTCCTCATCATGGAGACACGTCCACTCTCAAAGACAAAGAGATGGAGATTAGTTTCAATAATTGAAAAAGCTAAGTAAATATGATACAGGCAGAATCAAGACTTACAGTATGTGACAACAGCGGCGCACGCGAGGCTCTCTGCATACGCGTACTCGGTGGCACACGCCGCCGCTACGCCAGCGTGGGTGATGTCATCGTGGTTGCCGTCAAGAACGTCATCCCGTCAAGTGACCTGAAGAAAGGTGCAGTGTCAAAGGCACTCATCGTTCGCACGAAAAAGGAAATACGCCGTGCAGACGGTTCATACATCCGCTTCGACGACAATGCTTGTGTCCTCCTCAACAACGCAGGTGAGCTGCGCGGCAGCCGTATCTTCGGCCCTGTTGCACGTGAGCTCCGTGCCGTTAACATGAAGGTTGTGTCACTTGCACCAGAGGTACTTTAACACACAAAACCAAAAAAGTAGTTAATACAATGATTAAGTTGCATATAAGAAAAGGCGATAACGTCATCGTACTCGCTGGTCGCGACAAAGGCAAGACCGGCAAGGTGCAGAAGGTTCTCGTTGAGGAGCAGCGCGCTATCGTTGAGGGCATTAACATGGTCTCAAAGAGCTCAAAGCCGTCAGCACAGAACCCTCAGGGTGGTATCGTAAAGCAGGAGGCTCCTATCCACATCTCAAACCTGAGCCTCATTGATCCAAAGAGCGGAAAGGCTACCCGCGTAAGCATCAAGCACGAGGGCAAGAACGTAATCCGCATCGCTAAAAAGTCAGGGGAGGAAATCAAGTAATGGATACAGCACAGTTAAAGAAAGTTTACAAGGAGACTATCGCTCCTGAGCTGCAGAAGCAGTTCAACTACTCTTCGGCAATGCAGATTCCTGCACTGAAGAAAATCGTCGTGAACATGGGTCTCGGCGATGCTACTCAGGATAAGAAGATTATCGATGTCGCTATCAACGAGGTGACTGCTATCACAGGTCAGAAGGCCGTAGCTACATACTCTAAGAAGGATATCGCAAACTTCAAACTCCGTAAGAAGATGCCTATCGGCGTTATGGTTACACTGCGTCGTGAGCGCATGTATGAATTCCTGGAGCGTCTCGTGCGCGTGGCACTGCCACGTATCCGTGACTTCAAGGGCATACAGTCACGCCTCGACGGCCGCGGCAACTATACCCTCGGCATCCAGGAGCAGATCATCTTCCCTGAGATCAACATCGACTCCATCGACCGCATCCAGGGTATGAACATCACCTTCGTTACTACGGCCAAGACCGACGAGGAGGGCTTCGCACTGCTCAAGGCTTTCGGCCTTCCATTCAAAAACGCTTAATAGACATTTAGAAGACTATGGCAAAAGAATCAATGAAGGCTCGCGAGGTTAAGCGCGCCAAACTCGTGGCTCGCTACGCAGAAAAGCGTGCTGCACTGAAGAAGGTCATCGCCACGTCTGACGACGCTGCAGAGCGTTACGAGGCTGCTCGTGCACTCCAGGCTATCCCTAAGAACGCAAATCCTATCCGCCTGCACAACCGCTGCAAGGTGACAGGACGTCCAAAGGGTTACATCCGTCAGTTCGGCATCTCCCGTATTCAGTTCCGCGAGATGGCTTCGGCTGGTCTCATACCGGGAGTCAAGAAGGCAAGCTGGTAAGAAGCAAAGCCTCAAATTAAGGCCCCAAGTAGCGCAGGTATGTCCGCAACGTGATGATGCTGCGTGACTCTTGTCGCCTGAAAAAGAAAAATGATTTTCTATTTAATTAATATTGTCGGGCTCGGCAATGTGTCCCGATTAATTAACTAATTTTTTTTATGACAGATCCAATAGCAGATTATCTGACAAGACTCAGGAACGCCATCATGGCGCATCACCGTGTGGTGGAGGTTCCTGCGTCAAACCTGAAGAAGGAAATCACCAAGATTCTCTTCGAGAAAGGTTACATCTTGAACTACAAGTTCATCGAGGAGGGTCCGCAGGGCAGCATCAAGGTGGCTCTGAAGTATGACCCCGTGACAAAAAAGAACGCTATCAAGTCGTTGAAGCGTGTCTCTACACCAGGTCTGAGACAGTACACTGGTTACAAGGACATGCCGCGTGTTATTAACGGATTGGGCATAGCAATACTGTCCACTTCCAAAGGTGTAATGACAGACAAAGAGGCCTCTGAGCTCAAAATCGGCGGAGAGGTGCTTTGCTATGTATATTAATTGGAGGATTACAACATGTCAAGAATAGGTAAATTGCCAATTAGTATCCCTTCAGGCGTAAACGTTGACTTCAAGGACAACGTAGTAACCGTAAAGGGTCCCAAGGGTGAGCTTTCACAGAAGGTTGACCCATCCATTAAAGTAAAGATTGAAGATGGTCAGATCACTTTCGAGGTTGACGAGAACAGCCCAGTGAACTACAAGCAGAAGAATGCCTTCCACGGCCTCTACCGTTCACTCGTGAACAACATGGTCGTAGGTGTCAGCGAGGGATACAAGAAGACCCTCGAGCTCGTAGGTGTGGGTTACCGCGTGTCAAACAAGGGCAACCTCATAGAGTTCGCTCTCGGCTATACACACCCTATCTTCATAGAACTTCCTAAGGAGGTAAAGGTTGAGACAAAGTCAGAGCGTAACCAGAATCCGCTGCTCATCCTCGAATCGTGTGACAAGCAGCTCATCGGACTCATTTGTGCTAAGATCCGTTCTTTCCGTAAGCCAGAGCCTTATAAGGGTAAGGGTATCCTGTTCCAGGGCGAGGTTATCCGCAGAAAGTCTGGTAAGTCAGCTTCAGCTAAGTAATTTTAAAACATTACGACTATGACAACAAAGAAACAAGAAAGACGAATCAAGATCAAATATAGAGTTCGTAAGAACGTAAACGGTACAGTTGAGCGTCCACGCCTCTCTGTCTTCCGTTCAAATAAGCAGATCTACGCTCAGATTATCAACGACGTCAACGGTACTACTCTCGTTGCAGCTTCATCACTCGGACTCGAGGCTATGCCAAAAATCGAGCAGGCTCAGAAGGTAGGTGCACTGTTGGCTGAGAAAGCTAAGGCTGCAGGCGTAGAAGCAGTAGTATTCGACCGTAACGGCTACCTCTACCACGGTCGCGTGAAGGCTCTTGCCGACGCAGCTCGTGAGGGTGGTCTTAACTTCTAAACGATTATATGGCAATGGATAAGAAAGTAAATACAGAATCAGAGTTGAAAGACAAGCTGGTTGCCATCAACCGTGTCACCAAGGTGACAAAAGGTGGTCGCACCTTCACATTCGCTGCTATTGTCGTTGTAGGTGACGGTAATGGTACTATCGGATGGGGTCTCGGTAAGGCTGGTGAAGTTCAGCAGGCTATTGCAAAGGCTACCGACGCTGCCAAGAAGAACCTTGTGAAGGTTCCTGTGCTCAAAGGCACCATACCTCACGAGATGGAGGTTAGCTTCGGCGGTGCTAAGGTATTCCTTAAGCCAGCTGCTGCTGGTACCGGAATGGTATGCGGTGGTGCTATGCGTGCCGTGCTCGAAAGCGCCGGCGTTAACGATGTACTCGCTAAGTCAAAGGGTTCTTCTAACCCTCACAACCTCGTCAAGGCTACAATCAAGGCTCTCTCGCTCATGCGTGACGCCTACACCGTGGCTCACGACCGTGGCATCGGCATGAACAAAGTATTTAACGGTTAATATTAAGGAGGATTACACAAAATGGCAACAATAAAAGTAAAGCAGATTAAGAGCCGCATAGGTGCTTCTGCAGACCAGAAGCGTACCCTTCTTGCACTGGGTCTCCGCAAAATCTCACAGGTAGTTGAGGTAGAGGACACTCCGTCAATCCGTGGTATGATACGTAAGGTTCATCACCTTACCACTGTAGTAGAGTAATAATAACACAAAAAAACTGAAACGATTATGAAATTGAATAATTTGAAGCCGGCTGCCGGCTCTACCCATTCACGTCGTCGTATCGGTCGCGGTCCTGGTTCAGGACTGGGTGGTACCTCTACTCGTGGTCACAAGGGTGCTAAGGCTCGCTCAGGCTATAAGAAGAAAATTGGCTTTGAAGGTGGTCAGATGCCACTGCAGCGTCGCGTGCCTAAGTTCGGATTTAAGAACATCAACCACAAGGAGTATTTCGCAGTTAACCTGTCAACTCTCCAGAAACTCGCTGAGCGCAAGAATCTCGAGAAGATCGGCATAGCTGAACTCGTTGACGCTGGCTTGACCAACGGCAAGGAGCTCGTTAAGATCCTGGCTAACGGTGAGCTCAAGGCTAAGGTAACCGTAGAGGCAAACGCTTTCTCAAAAGCTGCTGAAGAGGCTATCAAGAACGCCGGTGGCGAGGCTGTGGTTCTGTAAACCATAATCCGCAAGGTAACAAAACAATTGTTTTACTATTTAAGTAAACATTTTCGTAATGAAGAAATTTATAGAGACACTGAAGAACTGTTGGAAGGTTGAGGATCTGCGTATCAGACTCCTCATCACAATCCTCTTTGTCGCTATCTACCGTTTCGGCTCTTTCGTGGTTTTGCCGGGTATCAACCCTGCAAACCTCGAAAAGCTGCAGCAGCAGACAGCAGGTGGTTTGATGTCACTCCTCGACATGTTCTCAGGTGGTGCATTCTCAAACGCATCAATCTTTGCGTTGGGAATTATGCCCTACATCTCGGCATCCATCGTAATGCAGCTTGTGGCAATCGCTGTACCTTCTTTCCAGAAAATGCAGCGTGAAGGCGAGAGCGGACGTAAGAAGATCATGCAGTACACTCGCTACCTGACAGTGGCTATCCTGCTCTTCCAGGCTCCTTCTTACCTCATGAACCTCAAGATGCAGTCGCCTGGTGCCTTGGCTTCAGGGCTCACATGGTCAGAATTTATGATTCCTGCAACAATAATCCTTGCGGCTGGATCAATGTTCATCCTTTGGTTGGGTGAGCGCATCACAGACAAGGGCGTCGGTAATGGTATATCTCTCATCATCATGATTGGTATCATTGCTCGTCTGCCACAGGCCTTCATCCAGGAGGTTACAAGCCGTTTCACGGCTATCACCGGTGGCGGTCTCGTGATGTTCATCGTTGAGATTCTGATATTGTATGCAGTAGTGTGCGCTGCCATCATGCTTACACAGGCTACTCGCAAGGTGCCTGTTCAGTATGCAAAGAAACTGGTGGGCAACCAGCAGTTGGGTGGTGCTCGTCAGTACATACCATTGAAGTTGTTCGCAGCCAACGTGATGCCTATCATCTTCGCTCAGGCGTTGATGTTCATTCCTTTGGCTATCGTGCAGTACAGCAGCGACAACCTCAGCTGGTTCACTCGTTCACTGCTTGACAACAGAAGTCTGCTCTATAATATAGTATATGTATTGCTCATCGTGGCATTCACATATTTCTATACTGCCATAACACTGAACCCAACACAGATGGCTGAGGATATGAAGCGTAACAACGGTTTCATACCTGGCGTTAAGCCTGGTAAGGATACTGCTGATCATATCGAGGAAATAATGTCTCGTCTGACATTGCCTGGTTCATTGTTCATCGCTTTCATTGCAGTAATGCCGGCACTCGCTGGATTGTTCAATGTACAGCAGGGCTTTGCGCAGTTCTTCGGTGGTACGTCATTGCTCATCCTCGTGGGTGTGGTCATTGATACACTGCAGCAGATAGAGTCGCATTTGATGATGCGCCACTATGACGGTTTGTTGAATTCAGGTCGCACCCGTCCACAGAACGGTGTGAGCGCATACTAATACCTGTTTTGAGATAGCAAGCACATTTCATGGCTATATATCTGAAGACAGAAGAAGAGATATCACTGATGCGAGCTGCCAACCAGCTGGTTGGCAGCACGCTTGGTGAACTCGCCAAACATATAAAACCGGGTGTCTCGACAGCGCAGCTGAACAAGATTGCAGACGAGTTCATCCGTGATCACGGGGCCACACCGACATTCCTCGGATTCCCAAACCCATACGGTCCGGAATTTCCCGCGAGCATCTGCACCTCAGTAAATGAATGTGTGGTGCATGGCGTGCCGAGCGACAGTCAGATACTGAAAGATGGAGACATCATATCAGTGGACTGCGGTACATTGCTGAACGGATGGAATGGTGATTCCGCCTATACCTTTCCAGTTGGAGAGATAAGCGATGAAGTGCGTCAGCTGCTTAGGACAACAAAGGAAAGCCTGTATCTCGGAATAGAGAAAGCTGTGCATGGAAATCATCTTGGAGACATAGGTCAGGCAGTGCAAGACCACTGTGAATCCAAAGGGTATGGAGTGGTGAGAGAGTTATGTGGTCATGGCATAGGCAAGTCCATGCACGAAGAACCTCAGGTGCCTAACTACGGCAGACGTGGTAACGGTACGAAACTGAAGGAGGGTATGTGCATAGCCATTGAACCGATGATAACGATGGGAGACCGTAAAATCTGGCTGATGCAAGACAAATGGTCGATTTGCACAAGAGACAAGAAACCTGCAGCCCATTACGAGCATACGGTTGCTGTTTACAAAGGCAAGGCCGAGATCCTATCGTCATTTGAAGAGATAGAAAAGATTTTTAAGATATAAACCAAAAACAAATTTATGGCAAAGCAATCTGCTATAGAACAAGACGGAGTTATCAAGGAAGCGTTGAGCAATGCGATGTTCCGTGTAGAGTTGGAGAACGGAGTAGAGATAATAGCACATATCTCGGGTAAGATGCGTATGCACTACATTAAGATACTGCCCGGTGATAAGGTGAAGGTGGAAATGAGTCCTTATGACTTGACAAAGGGACGTATCAGTTTCCGTTATAAATAATAATGTGCTGTGATGGCGCTCATGGCATCATGGTTATCTGTGACAGACAATTAATTAATAAGTACTTATATAACAAAACAACAAACGATGAAAACAAGAGCATCACTGAAGAAGCGTACTCCAGACTGCGTAATCGTACGTCGTAAGGGTCGTCTTTTCGTAATCAACAAAAAGAACCCTAAGTTCAAACTTCGTCAGGGTTAAATTTTATTAAAAGTTAAAAGTTAACTACCAAGTGTTAAAAAATTTGGGAGTGTGGGGATAATTGTGTAACTTTGCATTTCCGAATTGTTCGCAACAAGTTAATTAACAGTTTTTTTATTCATTTTTCAAACAATTATGGCAATAAGAATTGTTGGAGTAGATTTGCCCCAGAATAAGCGTGGCGAAATCGCATTGACTTATATCTATGGTATAGGTCGAAGTAGTTCAGCAAAGATATTGGACAAAGCAGGTGTTAGCCGTGACACGAAGGTGTGTGACTGGACTGACGACGAGGCTGCCAAGATCCGTGAAATCATCGGTGCTGAATTCAAAGTAGAGGGTGATCTCCGTTCAGAGATCCAGTTGAACATCAAGCGCCTGATGGATATTGGTTGCTACCGTGGTATCCGTCATCGTAACGGTCTTCCCGTTCGTGGTCAGAGCACAAAGAACAATGCGCGTACCCGTAAAGGTAAGAAGAAGACTGTTGCTAATAAGAAAAAGGCCACTAAGTAATTGAATTGAGAATTAAGAATTAAGGATTAATTTTTAGTTATTGGTTCAGAATTAACTTTATTAAAAGAAAAGTCATGGCAAAGAAAGCAACAACTAATAAGAAAAGGAATGTAAAGGTTGACGCTATTGGTCAGCTTCATGTTCACAGTTCTTTCAACAACATTATCGTCAGCCTCGCCAACTCTGAGGGTCAGGTAATTTCTTGGTCTTCTGCTGGCAAGATGGGCTTCCGCGGTTCAAAGAAGAACACACCTTACGCTGCACAGATGGCAGCAGAGGATTGCGCAAAGGTAGCATTCGACCTTGGTCTGCGCAAAGTGAAGGCATATGTTAAGGGTCCGGGTAACGGTCGTGAGAGCGCCATCCGTGCATGTCACAACAGTGGCATTGAGGTGATGGAGATCGTTGACGTTACACCATTACCACACAATGGCTGTCGTCCTCCAAAGCGTCGTCGCGTATAATAATTTATAGAATCTATAGTTTTTATAGTTCCTATAGTATCTATAGAATCTATAGAGTCTATTTTAAAAAAGCATTTTATTTTTAAATTATGGCAAGATATACAGGTCCGAAATCAAGAATTGACCGTAGGTTTGGTGAGACCATCCTCGGTAAAGAAAAAGTTTTGTCCAAGAGAAACTTCGCTCCTGGACAGCATGGCAACAACCGTCGTCGCAAGACTTCAGAGTATGGTGTCATGTTGGCAGAGAAGCAGAAAGCCAAGTACACATACGGTGTGCTCGAGCGCCAGTTCCGTAACCTTTTTGAGAAGGCAGCCAAGATGGAAGGCATTAAGGGTGAGAACCTCCTTCAGCTTCTTGAGAGCCGTCTCGACAACGTGGTATTCCGTCTCGGCATAGCTCCTACACGCCGTGCAGCACGTCAGCTCGTTGGACACAAGCACATCACTGTTGACGGTGAGATTGTGAACATACCTTCTTTCCAGGTAAAGCCAGGTATGGTGATTGCTGTACGTGAGAAGTCTAAGTCTCTCGAGGTTATCGAGGATGCACTCGCTGGTTTCAATCACAGCAAGTATCCATGGATGGAGTGGGACAATGCTTCTAAGAGTGGCAAGTTCCTGCACCGCCCAGAGCGCGCAGATATCCCTGAGAACATCAAGGAGCAGTTAATCGTTGAGTTGTACTCTAAATAAATCATTAAATTAATGGCGATATTAGCATTTCAAAAACCCGACAAAGTCGTGATGCTGGAGTCAACGGACAAGTTCGGCAAGTTCGAATTCCGTCCTTTGGAGCCTGGTTTCGGTGTTACCATCGGTAACTCGCTCCGCCGCATCCTTCTTTCTTCACTTGAGGGCTTTGCCATCAATACCATCCGTATTGACGGTGTTGAACAGGAGTTTTCTTCTGTGCCTGGTGTGAAGGAAGACGTGACCAACATCATCTTGAATTTGAAGCAAGTAAGATTCAAGCAAGTAGTAGAAGAATTCGAGAATGAGAAAGTTACTATCACCGTTGAGAATTCCACCGAATTCAAGGCCGGTGATATAAACAAGTACCTGACTGGATTTGAAGTGTTAAACCCTGATTTGGTGATTTGTCATTTAGATTCCAAGGCTACGATGCAGCTTACCATCACCATCAACAAGGGACGTGGTTACGTTCCTGCTGATGAGAACCGTGTTTACTGCACCGACATCAACTCTATAGCCATCGATTCTATCTACACTCCTATCCGTAACGTGAAATTCGCTGTTGAGCCTACTCGTGTCGAGCAGAAGACCGACTATGACAAACTCATACTCGAAATCACTACGGACGGTTCCATACACCCGAAGGACGCCCTGAAGGAGGCCGCAAAGATACTGATATACCACTTCATGCTGTTCTCTGACGAGAAGATACAGTTTGAGGATACTGGTGTTGACGTTAACCAGGACTTCGATGAGGAGATACTCCACATGCGTCAGCTTCTCAAGACTCGTCTCGTTGACATGAACCTCTCTGTTCGTGCACTCAACTGCCTCAAGGCTGCTGATGTCGATACACTCGGAGACCTCGTTCAGTACAACAAGACTGACCTCTTGAAGTTCCGCAACTTCGGTAAGAAATCGCTCTTAGAGCTTGATGATTTGCTCGAGAGTCTGAATCTGTCGTTTGGAACTGACATTTCCAAATACAAACTTAACCAGGACTAATTGGGATTAAGGTTGATGTAAGGATTAATGCTTGATAGCAGTAGTCTTTTTCACAACGTTTAATCTTGTAAGAACTGGTTACAAAACAATTAAAAAGTCAAAATGAGACACAATAAGAAATTCAACCATCTCGGTCGTACTGCATCTCACCGTAGTTCCATGCTCGCAAACATGGCTATCTCTCTGATCATGCACAAAAGAATCACTACGACCGTTGCCAAAGCCAAGGCTTTGAAGAAGTATGTAGAGCCACTGATTACACGCTCTAAGGAAGACACCACAAACAACCGTCGTGTCGTATTCTCTTACCTGCAGAACAAGTTCGCCATCAAGGAGCTTTTCTCTGTAGTAAGTGAGAAGGTAGGTGACCGCCCAGGTGGTTACACCCGCATCATCAAGCTCGGTCATCGTCAGGGTGACGCAGCAGACATCTGCTTCATTGAGCTTGTTGACTTCGACGAGGCAATGGCAAAGACTCCTAAGGCTGCCAAGAAGACCCGCCGTGCTGGTAAGAAGGCTGCCGCTCAGACTGAAACCGCAGCTCCTGCAGCAGAAGTTGCAGAAGAGGTTAAGGCTGAGGAACCAGCAGCAGAAGCACCTGCAGCTGAGGAGGCAAAGGCTGAATAAGTATTTCAAGTGGTGGGCTGTCTGCAGTCCCCATGGTATAAGAGATACAAGACAAACAACAAATATGAGAGTTCCATTGCAGCAATGCAGTGGAACTCTTTTTTTGCTATTATTGTTCAAAACAAATACTCATCTGACATAAATCCTAATAAACGGTTTGGGATAAATGAAGAAAACGAATAACGATATCACCACAATAGGTACAGAGCCCCATCCCCTGCAACCATTCCTGCCTCATGGCGGGCGCATACTGTTCCTTGGCAGTTTTCCGCCGCCGAAGGAGCGTTGGAGCATGGAGTTCTTCTATCCAAATTGGATAAATGACTTCTGGCGCATCATGGGCCTGATACATTTTGGTGACAAGGCACATTTTGAGAGTCTCGAAGGCTGTAAGCGGTTTGACAAGGAAAGGATAGTAGAGTTTGCCAGTGCCGCTGGGCTGGCTTTCTATGATACAGCATCGGTGGTGCGACGTCTGCGTGGCAATGCCAGCGATGATTTCCTTGAGATAGTGCAACCGACGGATGTCGGTGCCCTGCTTCAACAGATGCCGGAGTGTCATGATATAGTCACCACCGGTGGCAAGGCCAGCGACACCCTTCACGAGCAACTCTCCGCTGTCTCCGGAATGACAGTTGTTCAACCCAAGATAGGGGAGAGCACAACGCTTCAGGCCTATGGTCGCACATTGCGCTGGTGGCGTATGCCGTCATCGTCCCGCGCCTATCCGTTGAAGATAGAGAAGAAAGCCCAGTATTATCAGCGGTTGTTCGAGAATAAGAGCTGATACCCATAAATGCTGATACTCACAAATTTACCATAAGATATTCTGTAAAATATTTGGCGTTTTGAAATATTTTTTGTACCTTTGCAAATGTTTTTAGAAAAATCAGACAATAAAACAGAAAAATGGTGAGCAAAGATACAATATATAATAATATGAGGTATTCGGTATTGCCGGGTATTTCTGTAGGCACATTGAATGTAATCTTACAAAATCTGGCGCATGCGTGCGCTGACATATAAAAACAGAGGCTTCTCCTGCTTTCGTGCAGGGGAAGCCTCTATGCATTTCGGTCCAGAAGATAAAACTATAACATACAAACAAAAAAAATGAAATCAATCAAAAACCTCTTACTGTTGCGTGCAACTGTGGCGTTGTTCGCAATGGTCTTGCTTGCGTTCTCAGTGCAGACGGTGTCTGCTCAGGACCTGACTATCAGCAGTGATGCTGACTGGAACACGTTTGCAAGCAACGTGAATGGCGGTAATTCCTATAGTGGAAAGACCGTGAAACTGACTGCCGACATCAACGTAACTACGATGGTGGGAACGGAAAGCACCAAGTTCAAGGGCACGTTTGACGGTGCCGGTCACAAAATCAACGTGAACCTCACAGCATCAGAAGACCGCTGTGCACCGTTCCGTTATGTTGAAGGTGCTACAATCTCCCTGCTTACCGTGACGGGTACAGTCTCCACCGGCACCTATAAGTTTGGTGCAGGTCTTATTGCAGAGTGCAGATTCAACAAGCAAGTGCAAATTTACATAATTTTCTCATAAAAACAATGGTATGGTGTTAGGAAATTGAGTTTTTCCCTTGGTCTGGCATTGATTTTCTCCATGATGTATTTGACTTTCTGATGACTGACCTTGCTG
>JAEEHW010000021.1 GCA_016281055.1 Prevotella sp. | reverse complement strand
ACTACTCACGCCTTGTGGTGGAATGGAATAAAGCCTGTATTCGTTGATATTGACGAGGAAACCTGTTGTATCGACCCTAACAAGATCGAAGCTGCAATCACTCCAAAGACTACCGCCATAATGCCCGTACACGTATATGGCAGACCATGCAACACCGAGGCAATACAACAAATAGCTGACAAATATGGATTAAAAGTCATTTATGACGCAGCCCATGCCTTCGGAGTAGAGCAAAACGGCAAAAGCGTATTAAATGCAGGCGACATATCTACCCTTTCCTTCCATGCAACAAAGGTTTTCAACACGATAGAAGGTGGTGCAATGGTTATGCATGATGCAAAGATGAAGCAACGCATTGATTATCTGAAGAACTTTGGTTTCGCAGGAGAGACAGAAGTCGTTGCACCTGGCATCAACTCAAAGATGGATGAAATGCGTGCAGCCTATGGCCTTCTAAATCTAAAACAAGTTGATGCTGCAATAGAAGCGCGCCATCAAGTTGCCATAAAATACAGAGAAGCATTAAGAGATGTGGAAGGTATCACTATATGGGAAGATGTTCCTGGCATAAAACACAACTACTCGTATTTTCCTATTTTCGTTGACACTGAAAAATATGGAATGTCTCGTGACGACTTATACTTCAAAATGAAAGACCAAGGCATTCTCGGACGTAGATATTTTTATCCGTTAATAAGTGATTTCTCTACATACAGAGGTTTAGAGAGTGCGTCAAAAGAAAATCTTCCTGTGGCATCAAAAATGGCGGAGGAGGTGATTTGCCTACCTATGCACCATGCCCTGAGCGACAAGGATATCAAGAGAGTAATAGACTGTATAAGAAAATAAAATGAAACAAAAGAAACTGATGCTTCTTGGTGGCATTCGCTATTTGCTGCCAGTTATAAAAGCTGCACACGAACAAGGATATTATGTTATCACAGCAGATTATTTGCCAAATAATATAGCGCATAAATACTCTGATAAATATGTTAATGTGAGCATTATCGACAAAGAAGCAGTCTTGAGGGTTGCAAGAGAAGAACAAATAGACGGAATTATGTCTTTTGGTGTTGACCCTGGAGTGGTTTCTGCTTCATACGTGCAGAATCAGATGGGGTTACCTTCTTTCGGACCATTCGAATCTGTAGAAATACTCCAGAACAAAGATAAGTTCCGTACTTTTCTCACACAACATGGTTTTAATGTACCTCAAGCAAAAGGATATGACAGTATAGATGCGGCTTTGGCAGATATTCACTGGTATCCCTGGCCTGTGATAGTAAAACCTACCGATGCTGCTGGCAGCAAGGGAGTAACACGTGTAGATAAAGTAGAGGATCTAAAACCAGCCTTGGAATATGCAATGGAGCATAGCATCTCTGGACATATCATTGTGGAGGAGTTCATTGAAAAGCAAGGGTGTTCTTCAGACACTGACAGTATGTCTATTGATGGAAAACTCGTATTCACAAGTTTCTGCGCTCAGCGTTTTGATATCGATGCTACTAATCCATATACTCCCGCAGCATACTCTTGGCCATCGACTTACACTAAAGAACAAGAGGAATATTTAGCATCAGAAATTCAACGTCTTATTACCCTCTTAGGGCTAAAGACAGTGGTATATAATGTAGAAACTCGAATAGGGACAAACGGAAAACCGTATATTATGGAATTATCTCCTCGCGGTGGCGGTAATCGTCTCTGTGAGATGTTGCACTATGCTACAGGGGTGGATTTAATAACTGCTATTACCCGTGCTATGGTGGGTGACCCTATTCTTGAACCAATTGAACAAAAGCCTTACAATGGCCACTGGGCAGAGATTATTCTCCATGCTGATAAAGATGGTGTGTTTGACCATCTTGAAATAAGCAAGGATTTGCCAGCTGAGATTGTAGAAGAAGACCTTTGGGTAAAAAACGGTGATAAGGTGGAATCATTTGAAGGTGCAAACAATGCTATTGGTACTTTGGTCCTGAAGTTCCAAACAGCGGAAGAGCTTGAAAAAGCAATTGCCGATCAAAGGAGTTGGTTGAAAGTAGTTGTAAAGTAAGAAAGATTAATCATTACTCAATCATATAATAATGAAGAAAATACTGATACTGGGAGCTAATGAGAAACAAATTCCATTGATTAAGGCTGCCAAAGAGGAAGGATATTATGTTGTTGTATGCGATTATACAAGTGACAATCCAGGCATTCCTCTTGCAGACAAACATTACCAAGTGAGTTATCTGGATCAGGATTCTGTTCTTTCTATTGCGAAAAAAGAAAGAATTGATGGAGTAATAGGTAATAATGATCCTGCTATGCCAATGGTAGCATATATATCTGACAGGTTAGGACTGCCAGGGAATTCCCCTGAGACTATTGACAAACTAATATCAAAATCTGCTTTCAGGCAATTCCAAGAACAGATTGGCTTATATTGTCCCAAGCATATTGAAACAGAAGACTTTTCTGTTGTAGAAAAATCCATTGAGAATCTGAATTTCCCTATTATCGTTAAACCAAGCGTAAGTGCCGGTTCGCAGGGTACAACAAAAATTCAAGCCAATCAGACTGGCAAACTTCAAGAGGTATTTAATACCTGCAAAGGTTTTTCACGTAATGGCAAAGTGACTATTGAGGAATATGTAGAAATGCCAACTTTGGAAGGTATAGAAGGAGACATCTTTGTATATGGCGATACAATTCTATGGAACGGGCTTTTCACCACTCGTCGGAGCATAATGGCACCAATGATTCCTATGACCTATATCTTTCCTGCAATACTCAGCCAAGAAAAACTTACGGTCGTTAAGAAAAATGTTACCAAACTTTTCAATGAGGTAGGAATACGACATGGAGAATACAACATAGAAATGTATTTTACTAAAAAGGAAGAACTCTTTATTATAGAAGTGAATCCAAGACAAGGAGGACATCTCTTGCCACAGCAAATAAAAAAGCATACAGAGATAGATCTTACAAGGTTATTAGTTACAACAGCGGTTGGTCAGAATGAGTATCTTGATGATATTGTGAAAAAGGAACCAAAGAATAATTTCCTTACCCATCATGTGGTATTCTCAGATATTAGTGGTATTTTGCAGGATATAGAAATAGACCCTGTGATAAGAAAATATGTTTCAGAGATTGCTTTCCACAAGAAACGTGGAGAAAAAATCAATCAGCGTAATAATGCAACAGATTATATTGCTTATGTAACGATGCAATTCCCAGATAGGGAAACACAACTTTCTTATAGTAGGGAGCGAATTGAACAAATGATTCGTCCAATAGTTAAGGAATGATGAAAATAGTTATTTCTTGCATGAAAAGTCTCTTTAGAGGAAATAATTAAATATGAAGAAGATACTTATTTTAGGAGCAAATAATTCACAAGTTCAGCTTATAAAGGCAGCTAAGGAAGAAGGATATTATGTCATTGCTTGTGATTATGCTAATGATAATCCAGGTATCCCGTTTGTAGACAAACATTATCAAATAAGCTATTTGGAACAGGAAAAGGTCCTTTCTATTGCTAAAGAAGAACAAATAGATGGCATCATAGGAAACACAGACCCAGCTATGTCTGTCGTTGCGTATGTTGCTGAGCAAATGGGATTGGTTGGTAACACCCCAAATAGTGTAAAGAAATTTATTTCAAAAAACGACTTTCGACAATTCCAAGAACAAATTGGGTTATTTTGTCCCAAACACATCGAAACAGACGATTACCTTACAGTAGAGTCTATTGTTGATTCATGGAATTTTCCTATTGTTGTTAAGCCGAGTAAAAGTTCTGGTTCTCAGGGCGTAACCAAAATATTCTCCAACCAAAAAGAAAGGCTTCGTGATGCTTTCGAAAATTGTAAAGAAATATCCAATGACAGCAAAGTTACTATAGAAGAATATGTAGAGATGCCGTCTTTGGAGATAATCGAGGGGGATTTATTTGTTTTAGATGATAAGATTCTATGGAATGGATTGTTTAATATCCGCAGAAGTATATTGGCTCCTATGGTCCCGATGACCAAAATATTTCCTGCGATTCTCTCCACAGAGGAACTGTCAATTATTAAAACAGATGTTACCAAACTTTTTAAAGAGGCAGGCATTCGACATGGTGAGTATAATATAGAAATGTATTTTACAACCGAAGGAAAACTCTTTATCATAGAAAACAATCCAAGACAAGGTGGTAATCGCATACCACAACTCTTAAAGAAACATACTGGTATTGATTATAACAAGTTGCTTGTTACTACTGCAGTTGGTGATAATAATTATTTTAATCAGATTAAAGATAAAGAATTAACAAGGAACTATCTATCACAACATATTCTGTTCTCAAACTTTAGTGGCATTTTGGATGGGGTAGAGATTAGCCCAAACATAAAGAAATACGTTACAGATGTTGAATTAACAAAAAAGGCAGGCGACAAAGTTAATCAATTTCATAATGCAACCGATTCTATAGGATATGTAAATTTGCTCTTCCCTGACAGAGAATCCCAACTACACTATTGTAGGAGAAACATTGAGCAACAGATCTTCCCTATTGTAAGCAAACATGAGATTCCAATTGCAGATTGCTCTTTACCATATCAGCTAATCTATGATTTTATGATTGGCGATGCCTATGAATTCTTTGTGCCAAAGTTGAAGAAAGTAAATCGTACACCTGAGGATTATGCAGAACAACTCGCCACTTATTGCACAATAGCATACGACTTGGATGAAGATAACAAATTAAAAGGATTGGTTGCTGGTTATATGCAAAACCTGAGGAAATCCCAATTCTCATTAATAGCAGAAGTTTATGTTAATAGTGAATATAGAAGAGAGGGATTGGGAGAGAAATTAATGATGCGATATATTGATTGCTGCAAGTCTGCTGGATTGAAGGGTGTTTGGTTGCATGTAAAAGAACATAGTGAACCTGCACAGAACCTGTATAAGAAACTGGGATTCGTATTTGATGAATCATACAATGAAAATGGTTTCCTTCAGATGGAATTGAGATTTTGAATATAATGAAGGACAGCATGGTATTTGAGATTTCTTCTTGTTTTGAAATTCCACAAAATAAAAATTATTACAGAATTGTTAGAGAAACATTAATAAATATCTTATAAACCTAATGTCAACAGAGGAAAATACTATATCACTAGAAATCAGCGACTATAACAGTCTGCAGGAGGTACCGGGATTCTCGCTACTGACAAGTAAGGTACGACGCTTCCACGACTGTCTGGACGAGATGCTTGAGAAACACCGTGCGGAGGAAGATGACAGACTGTTTGCCGTGGCTGTGCTGGAAGACCTTGCCAATGGATGCCGTGAGATGGGATTGGAACAGGATTTCGGGGTAAGGATGGCAACGTTCCAGCCTGTATTCAATGGTGATGTGGAACTGATAAAGACGGTATTCAAGACAGCATATCTGAAAGAACAACTGAAGACCGTTCCTCTGAAGTATATGCAGAAGTCGGCATTGCTGGCTTTCAAGACTGAGGCTTATCTGAGGGAACATTATGTGTTGAGGCTAAATGTGATGACCGGCGTACCGGAATACAAGCACAGGGGACTGCACTACAGTTTCGCCCCGCTCGACAGGGCTGCCCGCAACACCATGTCTATAAATGCCCTGAAAGCTGGCGTGGATTCATGGGATAAAGACCTAAACCGTTATCTGGACAGTTCTCTTATTCCGCAATATAACCCTATGCATGACTACTTGCAGCATCTGTCTAAGTGGGACGGCAAAGATAGGATAGGGACACTCGCCCGAAGGGTGAAGACGGACAATCCTGACTGGGAGCACTATTTTCACGTGTGGATGCTCTCCATGGTGTCGCAGTGGAACGGCACCAACAAGCAGCACGGCAATGCCATAGTGCCGCTGCTGATAGGTCCGCAGGGTTCGGGAAAGACAACATTCTGTCGTCGTTTGTTGCCAGAGAACTTGCAGGTTTATTACAACGACCGTCTGTCGATGAAGAACGACAACGATATATTCATGGCAATGTCGGCCTATGCCCTGATAAACATCGATGAGTTTGACGCCCTTGCAAGGTCGCAGCAACCAATACTGAAATATCTTCTCTCCAAGCACGATGTCAAGATGCGTCCGCCATACGGCAAGACGATAGAGCACCGTCAGAGGTTCGCTTCGTTCATCGCCACCACGAACAACCGTCACCCATTAGTTGACACCACGGGCTCACGTCGCTTCGTATGTGTCTATGCTGACACCATCGACAATAAGGGCAAGATAAACCATGACCAGATATATGCCCAGTTGAAACAAGAGTTGAGTGACGGACAGCGCCACTGGTTTACCGACAAGGAGAACCAGCGCATCATGCACCATAACGAGCAGTTCCAGAAAGTGACAGACTTCCCGCAGATGATTGCCCGTACCTTTGCTTCGCCAGAAGACACGCCAGCCGAAGCCCCCTACATGTTGCTCAGTGAGGTCATGACCATTATCGCTCAGAAATACACCGATGTCAGGATCACCAACGGAGCATTGATTACCTTGGGTAAGGCACTTCGCGCAGCGGGTTACGAACAGAAACACGCTAAAAACGGTTCTTCATACAAAATTTATCAGAAAAATCCATCACCCGTCACCTCTACGGTTTAATCCTCTGCACCACAGAGAGTAACAGAGATGATGAATATAAAAACGCCCATCACCATCCATCACCTCCATCACCATGCAATAGCTATCATATTACAGTGCAAAAGCTATCATATTACGATGTAAAAGCTATCGTTTTACGGTATGAAAGCTATGCTATTACAGTTAGTCGAACACGAATCCCACTAATCTTCACGAATATTAGTATAGAAGTTTATTCGTGTCCATTCGCACAATTGACTTCGTCGAGCTAAACCTTCGTGTTCAAATAAATTGACTTCATTCGAGTAATCCGCGGTCTAATACCTGTTGGTGACGGATGGTGACGAATAAAAATATATTCATCACCATTGTAATTCGCAAACATACAACGTTATAACACCTATTGATGACAGGTGACGGATAAAATGCAAATACAAAATCTTTAAATGGCAGAATCGCTAAAAAACAAAACGGTAAAGGGAACAATATGGAGCGGCATTGATAATGTTGCACAGGTAGGTGTAACATTCCTGGTGAGCATTGTGCTGGCACGACTGCTGACGCCAGATGACTATGGCCTGCTGGGCATCATCACCATATTCACCTCGGTGTGCAACACGCTCATCAATGGTGGTATGGTGACGGCACTCATTCGTACGAAGAATGCCACTGATGATGACTATAACACTGCCTTCATCTGCAATCTCGGCATGAGTCTGGTGCTCTATGCCGTGATATTCACTGGTGCACCACTGATAGCGCAGTTCTTCCATCGTGAGGAACTGACGATATTGACCAGGGTGTCATCGTTGGGCATTATAATAGGAGCACTGGCTATGGTTCAGCGCACTCGACTGACCAAACGCATAGATTTCAAATCTCAGACAAAGATTACCGTCATCTCATCGGTGGTTAGTGGTGTAGTGGGCATTATTATGGCACTGATGGGGTTCGGGGTATGGGCATTGGTGGGGCAGAGCTTGGCTATTTCTGTGCTTAGCACAGTGATGCTCTGGATTGTCAATAAGTGGGTGCCACGCATGTGCTTTTCCGCCGAGAGTTTTCACCGGCTATTTGGCTTTGGTTGGAAGATGATGCTCAGTGGACTTCTCGATACGGTATGGAAAGAACTCTACCAGGTCGTTGTCGGCCGTTTCTATAGTCCTGCTACATTAGGCCAATATACGAGGGCCAAAGGCTTCTCAAAGTTGTTTAGCAGTAATCTTACTGCTGTTATTCAACGTGTCACATATCCGGTGTTGAGCAATATTCAGGATGATAAGGTAAGAATGGTAAGTGCTTACCGGCGAATAATAAAGGTTACCATGTTCGTTACGGCTACTGGTATGTTTTTTCTTGGAGCAATCAGCGAACCTTTGATATATTGTCTTATAGGACCGAAGTGGCATGAAGCTGCTATATATCTGCCTCTGATATGTATCACAGGTTCTGCTTATCCGCTACATGCAATCAATCTCAATATGTTGCAAGTACAAGGGCGCAGCGATCTATTCCTAGGCCTTGAGATTGTCAAGAAAATTATAGCCTTAGGCCCATTGTTTATTGGTGCCTTTGTAGGCATCATCCCCATGCTGTTTACAAATATTATCTCAACCATTATTGCTTTTCTTCTTAACAGCTATTATAGCGGCAAGTTTCTGGGCTACACCTCATGGATGCAGATAAAGGATATAATCCCGTCATACGCAGTTGCTACAACTATTGCCCTTTCGGTATTTTTCCTAAAATATCTGCCCTTAAGTTCTTGGCTCATCCTGCCAGTTCAATTGCTTTTGGGTATAATAATATTCCTTATAATATGTTGGGTCACGAATATTCAGGAGTATAAAGAGATAAAGGGAATGTTTTCTTCTGGCATACGAAAAATAAATAAATAAATTCCACTAATTCTAGTTTTTTTATGAAAAAACGTCTTAGAGTATTACACGTTACTCCCGATGATAAATTTTTCGATCCTGTATTCGAACATTGGGAAGTGAATGAGAACTTTATCAATGAAGCTATCTTCATAACCAAATCTCGGCATTATCAATTTCGGTTTATCAAGAACACCGACGAGGTAAACGTGCTTTACAATACTAAGATGGTAACGGAACGACTGTCTGCAGATGATTATGACATTATCTTTTTTTATTCAATTAGGCCGAATTTATATAAATATTTTAGATTTATACCGCAAAACAAAATAGTAATATGGTGGATGTGGGGACTTGACATATATAATCCAGTAAAAGGATTACCTCCTTTTATAAATCTGGATTTATATAAACCTCTAACGAATGAATATAATAAAAGAGTCAATAATAACCTTAAAAATAAACTCTATAAGCTTTATTGTTTGCTGATTAAAAACATCATGCGGAAGCAACGTCTTGAAATGTTGCAACGCATTGATTATTTTCAGCCTGTTTTGAAAGAAGAATATAGCATGATGTGTGCTAATCCAAACTTCAGAGCTTCAGAGTTCTATTGTAAGCCAAGTGTCAACAATGTAGAGAAGGTAGAGTTAAAACGGGCTGATGGGAATATCTTGTTGGGAAATTCTGCTACTGTTACAAATAATCATCTTGATGTTTTAGAAACAGTGAAGAAATTTAGACAAGATCAACAGCAAATTATAATGCCTCTAAATTATGGTAATGGTAAATACAAAGAATGGCTCAGTAAGTATATTGACTATCCGTTTGTTACCCCCATATATAACTACATGCCTAGAGAAGAGTATTTTAAGATGCTTGATGATTGCTCCTACGCTGTAGTAGGCACTATCCGTCAGCAGGCTATGGGCAACATTGGTTATGCACTAAGACATGGGATTAAGGTTTTCCTCTATAAAGATAGTGTTGCCTACAAAAGTCTTAAGGATTCAGGATACGTAGTATATGCTATTGAAGATATGACTGTCGATAGTTTGCTCATACCTCTTACGCAAGAAGAGGTAGAACAAAACCTAAAAGCAGATCAGAAAGAACGTGAAAGACGTCTAGCTGTCTATGAACACTGTCTGACGGAATTTAGACGACACTAATTTTTTCTGTAAAATGCTTTACGTGGGTTCTATAAATTCCCACGATTAGATTTTTTAAATTCGTATTGAGGACAAATCTTAGCTGATAAGTGTTTATTTCCCCAATAATTTGGGGAGTGAGGGTATAATGGAATGTTTTATCGCAGCAGTTGACAGCGTGCACAGAAATATGCCATATAATGATATTCTAATTATTGACTAATTTTACTTGTTGGAATTTATATCTACCCGCCTTTAATTTTATATATGAAAAAAGAAATTACATATAGTTTTATAATTCCTCACAAGAACTGTCCGGAGTTATTACAACGTTGTGTTGACAGCATTCCAGAGCGTGATGATTTGCAGGTAATTGTTGTTGATGACAATAGTGACGAAGACAAAAAGCCATCGCTGAAAGAACGTAAGAACCTGCAAGTAATCCTCCTCGATGCCTCACAGTCTAAGGGTGCAGGCAGAGCAAGAAATGTAGGTCTGGAACATGCAGAAGGTAAGTGGTTGCTATTTGCAGATGCAGATGATTACTACACGGATTACCTTCCAACATTGTTAGATGAATATGCTGATGACGAAACAACAGACATTGTTTATCTAAATGCTTGTAAATTTGATGAAAATGGAGTGGAAACTTCATTTAGAACGGATAAACTGATAAACAATTATACCAATGGAGTGGAAAGAGCTGAAATGGAATTACGTTACAATCTGTGGACCCCTTGGTCAAGAATGGTGAAAGGTTCTGTAGTTCGCAGTAAAAAACTACTATTTGATGAACTTCCTGCTACAAATGATAAGATGTTTTGCTTATACTGTAGTTACTACTCAAGAAGCGTTAAAGCAGAAAAACAAATCATATATAAATATTATCGTCCCACCAAAGGAAGTATAACAGATAAACAACGAGATTCAAGAATGCTTGATGGTTTACTTGATGTAAGACGAAGAACGATCACGTTATATAAGAAAGCTGGATATAAGAGGATTCCTTCTTTCTGGTCTATCCTATTTAAAACATCATATGTTAAAGAATTATCTTGCTATGATGTAATCAAAAAATATGTTAAGGCGTTACATGATTCGCATACAAATATACTTGTAGATCAAGCACGTTTTTTCAAAAATCTGTAACTTAGATAAGAAAAAGATGAAAATTTTAATAGCAGGCGATTTTTGTCCTAGATATAGAGTTGCAGAGAAAATCGAAAAAAGGGACTTTAACTCTGTTCTTGGTGAGGTCAAAGATATTATTTCAAATGCGGATTATTCTATTGTTAACTTTGAATGTCCAGTGACAAAAGGAGAAGGAAGCCCCATAGAGAAATGTGGCCCCAATCTTCGATGCTCAGAGAAAGGGATGGAAGCTGTCAAGTGGGTAGGGTTTGACTGCGTAACTTTAGCCAACAATCATTTTTTTGACTATGGTAAAGAAGGTGTGGAAAACACCATAGAAACATGTGGACGATATGGTTTGGACACTGTAGGAGGTGGAATGAATTTAGATGAAGCATCTAAGATTTTATATAAGGAAATTGAGGGTAAGACTATAGCGATAATTAATTGTTGCGAACACGAGTTCTCAATAGCAACAGAAAAAACTGCAGGCTCAAATCCCTTGAATCCGATACGGCAGTATTATGAAATAATGAATGCAAAAGAGAAGGCCGATTATGTATTAGTGATAGTACATGGAGGTCATGAACATTATCAACTGCCAAGTCCGCGAATGCAAGAGACTTATCGTTTCTTTATTGATGTAGGTGCTGATGTAGTAGTAAATCACCACCAACATTGCTATAGTGGGTATGAAATATATAATAATAAACCGATTTTTTATGGGTTAGGAAATTTTTGTTTTGATGACAATAAGTCCAATGCGACAAAATGGAACTATGGCTATATGATTGAAATAGAATTTAAAGAAGATATTAGATTCGAAATTATTCCATATGAACAGAGTTCACACCATTTGAATATAACTAAAGTTAATGATGAAATTTTCTACCATACAATTAATAATATAAATGATGTTATTTCAAACCCCAAAGAACTTAGAAGTGCAGTAAACAAATATTATAAAGAAAGTCAAATGGGTATAAAGATTGGATTATTTCCAATTAGCAATCTCATTATAAGAATACTGTTTTATCGAAAAATAATTTCACCAAAATTCCCTCGTAAATGGTTGCTACGCTTAGGAAATTATGTAATGTGTGAGTCACATAGGGAAAAGCTATCCTTTATGCTTAGGACAGAGGGAAATAATTAATAGATGTAGAAAGACATTGATGATTTACAATCAAATAATAGATAAGCAGCAAAAAGTATCGAAGAAAAAAAAATATGTTAGAATAAGAGATTGTGCAACGATTTGCCTACTGGGTATTTTTATGGGACAATCTTTACCAATACCTGTTGTTATATGGCGAGGTATATTTGTTGTATTATGTTGGTATTCTATATATTTAAGACGTGGACAACTTACACGTATAGAAACATGTTTGAATGGACTTGCGATATTATGTTCTGTATATTTTCTAATTCATTTATTGTGGGATGGCTATAGTTCTATAACTTTGGTGGGGGCAATAATTTTTACTATGCCAGCGTGTAGCTTGTTTTTTTTGCTACATAGTAAAGGAGTTATTACAAAGAAATGGATTAATATTAATTGCATTTTATTTCTAATAGCAGCCATCGTGAATTATATTTTTTTTATGAGAAAAGTTATGCTTGCCCGTGATATAGAAGAATTTGAAAATATGACAAATAATGCATCAACGATATTCCTATCACTGATTCCTTTTATATTATTATCTAGTAAACGATGTATACAATGGGGAGGGCTATTGGTATGTTGGTACTTCTTGTTATTAGCAGTAAAGAGAGGTAACATTTTAGGTGCAATTATGCCGACATTCTGTTTCTTGTTATCTTTCAAAAGTGAAATAAGAAGAAGTCCATGGAAAATTGTCTCTATATCGTTTTTGGTTTTAGTTTCTGGTTATGTGATAGCTGATTGGATTAGCCAAAATGGTTATTTGAATGTAAAAATGACAAAAGCATTAGATGGAGATTATAGTGATAGAGATGTGATATATATGTATTTTATTGAATATTGGTTGAATAGCAATATTTTTTATGTTATCTTTGGACATGGATTCCATGCAACGGCGGAATTGAGCACTTTCCATTTGCCAGCACATAATGACTGGATAGAATCATTGTTCGATTATGGTATTATAGGGTTCTTATTTGAATTAAGTATATTTTTATCATTTATATCCCTTGCTAGAAAGAGGTCAAAATACCGATTAGTATTATTGAGTGTTTTTTTTATATGGTTAGAGAAATCAATGTTTTCGATGGGATATATGGATCCACTTAATGTATTCGTATATATGTCATTAGGAATTGTGTTGTCAGAAATGGCAATAGAATAAAAAAATAATCAGAGTGTGTATTATGAGCATTATGTAAATTAATTTCTATCATAATTTAAGCAATGAATATCTTAAATAAAATCAAACTGGCTTTTGAAAGCCCCAAGGCAGTACTTACTATTGTTTTGAATCGTATAGGGCCCCTTATAAAGAATGATGAATTATTTCTTCGTTTAAAATGGAAATTGAAAATGGGATATCCAATAAATTTAGATAATCCTCATACTTTCAATGAAAAACTTCAGTGGCTGAAACTACATGATCGCAAACCTATCTATGCAACCATGGTGGATAAATATGAGGCAAAGAAATACGTTGCGAATATAATTGGAGAGGAATACATAATCCCCACTCTTGCTGTATACGACAGAGTGGAAGATATAGACTTTGATGCCCTGCCAAATCAATTTGTACTGAAGTGTACTCATGATAGCGGAGGTTTAGTGATATGCAGAGACAAGAGCAAATTAGATAAGAAATCTGCAATAAAGAAACTTCGGAAATACCTTAAAAGAACATATTTCTGGCAAAACAGAGAATGGCCTTACAAGAATGTGAACCCTCGTATCATAGCTGAGCAGTATATGGAGGATAAAGGAACAAAAGAACTTCGTGACTATAAGTTCTTTTGCTTCAATGGGATTATGAAAGCTTTGTTTATAGCATCAGACAGGCAAACAGAGGGTGAAGAAACAAAGTTTGATTTTTTTGATGCCGATTTTCGTCATTTAGATATTAGAAATGGACATCCAAATGCCGATATGCCTCCTGCCAAACCTGAAACATTTGATAAGATGAAGAAGATGGCAGAAAAATTGTCGGAACACATACCGCATCTAAGAGTGGATTTCTACGAAGTGAACGGAAAAGCATATTTTGGGGAGTTGACATTCTCACACTGGAGTGGTATGAAGCTTTTTAATCCAGAGAAATGGGACATGGAGTTTGGTCAGTGGATAGCCCTCCCAGAAACTGATGGGGGGGGTAATTTATACCTGTCAGATGGAATCGTCTTGTATTTGCATTCGCTTCGAGAAGAAACGCCATCACTTACCGACTATAAATTCTACTGTTTTAACGGAGAAGCGAAATACCTTTACGTATCAGAGGGACTTGAAAACCACTCAACCGCAAAGATTAGCTTTTTGACATTGGATTGGAAGTTTGCTCCATTCTGCCGTTTTGACTATGCGCCATTCAAGGAATTACCTCCGAAACCTTCGAAATTTAACGAAATGATAAAAATAGCAGAACAATTATCAAAAGGACATACATTCCTTCGTGTGGATCTATATGAGATAAATAATCAGATATATTTTGGAGAGTTAACATTCCACCCTTGTAGTGGTATGATGCCTTTTAAGCCAAAAGAGTGGGATTTAAAGTTTGGAGAATTGGTAACTCTACCCAACAGAGTAAAAGATGCTATTTGAGATAGAGAAGATAAGATAAGGAATTAATGAAGATAAAAAGCTTACATATAATATGAACCATAATAAAAGGGTATTATGTCTCATTGATGGTTTGGGGTCTGGTGGAGCTCAAAGACAGTTGGTAGGATTGGCCGCTTTACTTAAGGATAAAGGTTATGATGTTCTTTTCGTGTGGTATCATAAATCAGAGTTCTATAAAAAATTCTTAGAAGATAATGGCGTTAATTTTGAACAGATACAAGCGAAAAATATTTTTCAGAAATTTTGGAGAGTAAGGAATGTTATATCTCGTTTTAGGCCTGATGCGATTATATCATATATAGATGGACCAAATATGGCAGCATGCTTTTTGAAGGCATTTGGATTAAAAAGTACTATCATAGTATCGGAACGAGCTGTACTTCAAAAAATCAATTCTTACCAGAAGAGAAAGTTTTTCCTTTACAGATGGGCAGATTACATAGTATCGAATGCCCAAGAACAAACAGATATCATTAACAGATTTTTTCCATCGTTACGAAATAAAACTGTAACAATAAGAAACTTTGTTGAAACTTCGGTATTTGTACCATCAGACATAATAAAAGACACGAATGAGATACAAATGTTGGTAGTGGGTAGAATGGCACCACAAAAAAACATTATCAGGTTTATGCGAGCAATCAAGAAAGTTCAAGAAGATGGAATCCAATTGCGTGTAAAATGGTTTGGTGGACAGTCTCCAGTACAGAAATCATATATAGAGAGTGTTATAACTGAGCATAAAAGAATGAGATTGGGTGAAAAATTTGTATTTATGCCTCCAATTCGTGAGATTATCCCAGAATATCAAGCATGTGATGTTTTTTGCCTTCCTTCGTTGTTTGAAGGATTCCCAAATGTTGTATGTGAGGCTATGAGTTGTGGTAAACCTATATTGTGTAGCAATGTAAATGACAATGCTATTCTTGTACACCATAGTGATAACGGCTTGCTTTTTGACCCTAAATCAATAGAGGATATGACGGATAAAATAAAAGAATTCTGCAAGTTGAGCAAAAAAGAACGTATAGAAATGGGAAATAAGAGCAGAAAGATAGCAAAGGATATTTTATCAGGCGAATCATTTGTTAATAAGTATATTAACTTAATTGAGAAATAAATGATATATAACTCCTTTGAATTCCTTGTCTGTTTTCCATTGATCTTCCTGCTATATTATTTGATACCTGCGAGGTTTCATAAAGGTAGGAATATCTTCCTTCTGATAATCAGCTATCTGTTATATTTGAATTGGAAACCAGTATATGCATTGATATTGCTTGGTGTAACGCTTGTAACATACTATAGTGCAAGACTCATTGAGACGAGTGAGAAGAAGAGGCTTATCGTATTTTTGGGAGGAACAATTTCTTTGTTCCCACTCCTGTTCTTTAAATACTTTAACTTCATTAATGAACAGGTCTATACAGTTTTGTCAGTTATTGGTCTTCGCTATGATATACAAGGGTTGAACTGGGCTATACCTATCGGAATTTCATTCTTTACTTTCCAAGCATTGGGATATCTGTTTGATGTGTACTATAAGAAGATAGAAGCAGAAAAGGATTTTCTAACTTATTCATTGTTTATATCATTCTTCCCTTCTATCGTATCAGGTCCTATCAACAAGGCTTCATTGATCATACCACAATTGAAGAACCTCCGTCCATATTTTGACTATCCCAAGGCCGTAAAAGGATTGAGGATGATACTATGGGGTATGTTTATGAAGGTCGTTGTGGCAGACAGAATGGGATTGTATGTAGATACTGTGTTGCCTAATTATATGAACTATACTGGTGTTACCTGTCTTGCAGCAAGTATTTTCTATACCATACAAATTTATGCAGACTTTGCAGGGTATTCGTTGATGGCTATCGGTGTAGGGAAAACATTAGGTTTTGAACTAACAGAGAACTTCCGCAGACCGTATTTTTCAGTAAGTGTGACGGATTTCTGGCGCAGATGGCATATATCTCTATCTACATGGCTGAAAGATTATGTTTATATTCCGATGGGAGGAAGCAGATGTTCTAAGTTGCGTAATTACTGGAATATATTTGTTACGTTTCTTGTGAGTGGTATATGGCATGGCGCTAACTGGACGTTTATTGTATGGGGTATTTGGCATGGATTGTTTCAAATAATAGAAAAGGCATTGGGCCAACAAAAATGTGATTATGCTTGGGGTGGCAAAAGTCTTAAGATTATAATTACATTCTTGTTGGTTAATTTCGCTTGGATATTCTTCCGCATGCCCACGCTTACAGACGCTTGTGGAGTGATATGCAGGATTTTTGATTTTAGTCTGCCAATGACATTCTTTTCAGATAGCATGACAACAATGTTCTTCATGATTTTTGGACTGTCGATTTTGTTTTTCAAAGATGTGATGGATGAATTCTTTCCTAAACAGATGCGAAGCATGGAGCAGATAAACATTCTGAGATGGGGAGCTTATGTCTTTATTCTCTCATCTATATTGTTGACTGGAGTTTTTGGAGCAGACCAGTTTATTTATGCTAATTTCTAATATAATACAGATGAAAAGATTTGTTATAAGACTGCTTGCCTTCCTGATGCTGATGTTAATAGTTGACAGAGGTGTTGGCTTAGGAATGAGATATATGCAAGAGCATGCAAAGGGAGGTTATATTGGACATCATAATAAGATAATAAATTCAAACGAGGATATACTAATATTTGGTTCCTCAAGGGCCATTCATCACTATAATCCGCAAATAATTGAGGATAGTCTTGGAATGAGTTGCTACAATTGTGGACAAGATGGCAATGGTATAATATTGTTTTATGGATGGTGGCAGTTAATGAAGGAAAAACATACTCCGAAACTTGTAATATATGATGTTAATCCTGGTTTTGACTTGCTACTAGGTGAAAGTAATCAGAAATATTTGGGTTGGTTGCGTAGCGAATATGAAGATAAAGATATAAAGCAAATATTCGAGGAAGTAGATTTTACGGAAAAGTATAAAATGCAGTCTATGATGTACCGTTATAATTCTAAGTTCCTGCAGAATATTGTTGATTATGTGCATCCAATCTTTAAGATTAAGAGTGATGGCTTCTTGCCTTTGAAGGGGGAAATGAATGAAATGAAAATCAAGAAAATGCAAAAGGAGTCAAAACAACCGAAAATAGACTCTCTAAAGCTTGAGTTGATAGAGAAACTTGTCGTTGACATAAAGAAGCATAACTCACGAGTAATATTTGTCGCATCGCCAGTTTGGTATGGAAAAGAGAATTCACAATTCGATGCACTATATAACATCTGTGGGGAATATGGTATTTCTTTTTATAATTATTCCAACAGCTTAAAATATGTCAGAAATAATTATTATTTCAAAGATGGAAGTCATTTGAATGCGAGAGGAGCAGATGAGTTTACGAAGGATATCGTAATGAAAATACGTTTAAGTGATAATTAATTTAAATGTAACATTGGTATGAATAAAATTACAAAAGCATTAAGAAATCCTAAGAAAATATTTAGTTGGGTATTAAAACTATTGTCGAAGTACATAACAGATGACAAACAGTATCTTTCATTAAGGTGGCGAATCGCTATGGGATATAGAATGTCGTGGGATAACCCCACGACATATAATGAGAAGCAACAATGGCTCAAATTATATGATAGGAATCCTCTTTATACGGTTATGGTAGATAAATTATTGGTAAAGCAATATGTTGCGCAGAAGATAGGTGAATCATATATTATTCCAACATTAGGTTCTTGGTCAAATGCTGAAGATGTTGATTTTGGTTTGTTGCCTGAACAGTTCGTTATAAAATGCAACCACAATTCTGGAACAGGTATGTATATATGTAAGGACAAATCTAAGATGAATGTCATGAAGGTCCGTAAAGGTCTGCGTAAAGGCATGCAAGAGAATTATTATTTAATAAATCGTGAATGGCCATACAAAAATGTTCCAAGGCGAATTATTGCAGAACAGTTTATGAAAGATGAAAAAGTGGGAGAACTTTTAGATTATAAATTCTTCTGTTCTGATGGCGAAGTGAAGGGTTTGTTTATCGCAACTGGTCGTTCAAAAGGAGAACATGCAGTATGTTTTGACTTTTATGACGCTGATTTTAATCATATTCCTGTAAGGCATGGGCATCCTAATGCAGAAATACGACCAGAAAAGCCTTCAAATTTTGAAGAAATGAAGCATGTGGCTTCTGTACTGTCAAAAGGAATTCCTAGTGTTCGCATAGATTTATACGAGATAAACGGAAGAGTATATTTTGGTGAAATGACTTTCAGTCATTGGGGTGGTTTTATGCCTTTTGATCCTATTGAATATGATACGATTTTTGGAGAATGGATAAAATTACCCCAAAAGACGCAAGAGTTAAAATGTCAAAGATAATTGTAAATACAGGAACACTTTCTGCAGGAGGCGCGGAACGTGTACTCTCGATACTTTCGAAACCATTGGCAGATGCTTTTGACGAAGTTCATTATGTGATGTGGCTGGATGCGAAGTATCCAGACATTTTTTATGACATAGATCCTCGTGTTAAAATTGTTAGATTGTCAAAGGAAAGTGGAGCCACCAATATATTGCAGCAAATGATATGGTTTCGCAGATATATAAAACGGGAGCATCCGGATGTGGTACTATCATTCATGGTAATGGTATGCTTTACAGTGACCATTGCATTGCTCCTCACTGGTATAAATCAGGTCGTGGCCGAGCGTAATGATCCTAACTTTTTTAGACCGAAATGGCTACGTCGTCTTATCAATTGGTCATACTTATCGTCAGACGTAAAGGGAATCATAATGCAAACGGAAAAAAATAAGATTTTTTTTTCGAATGGTAGATTACTTCGAAAAACTACGGTTATATATAATCCAATTGATATTGATGATACATATGTGGGGGCGGCAGTTAAACACAAGAAGGAAGACGTTATTGTAAGTGTGGGTAGACTGACAAATCAGAAACAGCAATGGGTATTGATAGAAGCATTTGCATTATTTCATAAGACGCATCCGTCTTATAAGCTCGTGATTTATGGCGAGGGAGAAAAACGAAAAGACCTTGAAGAACAAGTAGTATTATTAAAAATGAAGGAAAGTGTAATTCTGCCAGGTCGCTCAAAACAAGTAATCCGTGACATATTGCCTGCTAAGATGTTTGTGACAACCTCACTTTATGAGGGGATGAGTAATGCCCTGATAGAAGCGATGTGTGTTGGGCTACCATGCATTTCAACAAGTGTTAGTGGAGCAACAGACTTGATAAATGATGGAAAGAATGGTTTCTTGGTTGATGAGGGGGATGTAAAAAAAGTATTTGAAAAGATGTTGTTTATAGCTGATCACTCAGAAGAGGCAAATACGTTAGGATGCAATGCTTCGCAGGCTTATCATTTACTTTCTAGTGAGGTTATTTCTGGAGAATGGGTAAACTATCTCAAATCTATGATATGAAACGGGTTATTACATACGGAACATATGACTTGCTGCATCAAGGACATATTAACTTGTTGCGACGGGCAAAAGAACTTGGAGACTACCTGATAGTAGGTGTCACCAGTGACAGTTTTGACCGCGGTAGAGGGAAACTGAATGTACGCAATAACGTTTTGGAACGCGTTGAAGCTGTTAAAGCGACAGGATATGCTGATGAGGTAATTATTGAGGATTATCTCGGACAGAAGATTGATGACATACAGAAGTATGATGTTGACATCTTTGCAATTGGTAGTGATTGGGAAGGTAAGTTCGACTATTTGAATGAGTACTGCAAAGTTGTATATCTTCCCAGAACAGAGGGTATCTCATCTACGATGTTACGTGCAGAGAAACAGAGCGTCTATAGAATCGGTGTCATAGGTGGTGGACGAATAGCCCATCGTTTTGTGCCTGAAACGAAAGTGGTGAATGGGGCAGAGGTGGTAGCTGTCTTGAATCCTGATAAGGATAAGGCTGAGGCTTTTGCTAAAATTCACGGTATAGATGCTTATGCTGATTTTGATGACTTTATTGGGCAGGTGGATGTGGTATATATTGCTTCACCACACCTGACTCATTACGACTATATCAAACGGAGTTTGTTGGCTGGTAAACATGTTCTGTGTGAAATACCTTTTACGCTGAAGAAAGAGGAGGCTCTTGAATTATACAGGATAGCAGAAGAAAAAAACCTTGTGCTGATGGAGGCGAGTAAAACGGCCTATTGTCCTGCCTTTGGCCATATAGTGACATTGATTAAGAGTGGTATCATTGGTGAGGTTGTGGATGTAATGGCTTCATTAAGTAAGATGGTGGCTCCGCCAACACGTGAATTAGATGCTACACAAGCTGGCGGAGCAGTGACAGAGCATGCCCCTCTAACACTAATGGCGATAATTAAGCTCTTAGGCCTGGAATGGCATGATGTGAATTTTCACTCCAAACGTGAGAATGGTGTGGATATTTATACGAAAGGCGTAATCAATTATCCTCATGCAACATCTTCATTTACTCTTGGCATCGGAGTTAAGACTGAGGGAAATCTGGTGATTTCCGGTACCAAGGGGTATGTCTATGTGCCAGCCCCTTGGTGGCTTACCAGCTATTTTGAGGTGCGTTATGAAGACCAGACAAAGAACAAAAAATATTTTTATAGTTATGATGGCGAAGGCTTGCGCTATGAAATACAAGAATTCCTCTCTATGATTGTGAACAATCGTCGTAGCTGCTATAAACTTCGTCGTCGTGAGAGTGTGGCTATAGCAGAGATAATTGAGAAATATCGTAATGGAGAAAACGTAACAGAAATATAATATAGAATTTATGAAATATGCGGTAGTAACAGGTGGTACGTCTGGTATGGGGTTAGGCGTAGCAAAAATGTTAATAAGCAAGGGATACTATGTGTTTACCACATACGTAGGGCCAGAGTTTACCGAAAAGATGGAGAACTATGAGGCCCACCTTGTGGATCAGTCCAAGCGCGACGAGGTGTACGCCTTTATCAACTATGTGAAATTAAAAACAAATCATTTGGATTGCATCGTGTGCAATGCGGGAATGAGTATTCGCAAGTCATTCACTGATACAACCGATGCAGATTGGGATAAACAGATGGAGGTGGCCGTAAACTCTCATTACATTATGCTTAGAGAGTTCTTTCCAATTGTTCCTGCAGGTAGTCGCATTCTCTTCACAGGTTCACAGATGGCGGTACACCCACATGCTACCGTGCTTTCTTATGGCGTTACAAAATCAGCAGTATGCGCATTGGCCAAGAACCTTGTCAAAGAGTTTGAAGGAACGGGTACGACGGTTAATGCCATTATTCCAGGCTTTGTAGAAACCCCTTGGCAGAAAGAGAAACCAGAAGAAATCAAACAGAATATTTACAAAAAGACAGCTATTCATCGTTTCGCTACAATTGACGAGATTGTTGATGCATTTCGTTTCTGCATAGACAATCCGTTTGTTAACGGCAGTATGATAGAGGTGAATGGTGGGTATTGCTATAAATAGGATATGGCATCATTAAGTTTAATCAATAGGGTAAAATATTCGTCTTTCCTATATAATGCCTATTTCCATATTGGCTCAATAGGGGTGAGATTGATGAGATTGTTTGTTCGGAAAGACAAGAGCCTTATTGTATTTTCATCTTTCGGTGGTAGAAAGTATGATGATAGTCCCAAGTGCATTTATGAAGAAATGTTACGTGACCACCGGTTTGACAAGTATAGGATTGTATGGGCGTTTATGAATCCAGATGCTCATGACATTCCGAGAGGAGATAAAGTAAAGCTGGATACATGGGCTTATTATAAGACTTTATTGAAGGCGAGAGTATGGATTACTAATAGTACGATGGAGAGGGGACTTTCATTTAAAGGAGATAGTATATTCTATTATAATTCATGGCACGGAACGCCTATTAAGTTGATGGGAGGAGATATCAGAGAGGGAAATCAGTCCTTTGGTACTAAAGAAAAAAGGTGCCCTTATGATGTGTTCTGTGCACAGAGTGAATATGATTCTGATATATTTAAGAGAAGTTTTCATGTTCCAGATAGAGCAATGAAAATTATCGGACTGCCTCGTAATGACGAACTGATAAATAATGCAGGAGAAGAACGAAAAAATAGGATAAAGGCGCAGCTTGGCATTCCCAATGATAAAAGAGTAATACTTTATGCGCCTACATTCCGTGAATACTCTAAGGATGAGAATTTGAATTGTGTAATAGCACCTCCGATACATCTAAAGCGTTGGAAAGAAAGTTTGGGGCATAAGTTCGTTCTTATATTCCGTGCTCATTATGAGGTGGTGAAGGTTATGAATGTTGTTTCGGATGAGTTCGTAAAGGACGTGTCGGCATATCCTTCGCTAAATGATCTGATGATTGTGTCGGATGTGCTTATAAGTGATTATTCGAGTATGTTTTTCGACTATTCTGTTATGAGAAAACCTATGCTTTGCTTTGCATATGACTATGATAAATATGCGAAGGAGCGTGGTATGTACTTTGATATAAGGGAATGGTTGCCAAATGCAGATAACGAGGATGACTTGATAAAACTTATTCGGGATACAGATACGACAAAAGAGTGTGTTGCTACCAAGAAGTTTCAGGAGAATTTTGTCACAGAATATGGATCAGCATCTAAGAAATCTCTAGATATTATATATGATGCTATAAAATAATATGCCAAATAGAATAAAGATAATTCGTGCAACTACAGTTCCGATGTCTCTGGATGCCTTCTGCAATGGAATGCTGAAGGAGTTGTCACAGAAATATGAAGTGATAGGTATGGCGTCTCCTGGGAAAGAGCTAATGGCGGTTGCAGAGCGTGAAGGAGTGCGCACCATTGCAGTACCTATGGAGCGGCATATTTCGCTGAAACATGATCTGATTTCGCTATGTCGAATGATAAAAGTATTTCTAAAAGAGAAGCCAACGATGGTGCATAGCATGACTCCAAAAGCGGGATTGTTGTGTATGATTGCAGCTTGGTTATGTAGGGTACCTGTGCGTGTTCACACCTTCACTGGGCTGGTGTTTCCAACATCGACGGGACTGAAGCGTAGAGTCTTGATGGCCACAGACTGGTTAACATGTGCTTGTGCAACTCATATTATTCCAGAAGGTGAAGGAGTGAAGAATGATCTTCTTAATAATGGTATAACGAAGAAACCCATAAAAGTCCTTGGTTATGGCAATGTCAGGGGGGTGGATATGGAGTACTATCGAGTAAGTGAAGAGATAAGAGCGAAGAGTAAAGAATTAAAAAAACCAGAATCTTTTACTTTCCTTTTTGTGGGGCGTATTGTTGGTGACAAAGGAATCAATGAGTTGTGTGAGGCGTTTGAAAGATTAAAAGAAACGGAAAAATCTATCCGTCTGCTTTTGGTTGGACGATTTGAAGATGAACTCGATCCAGTTTCTGATAAAACGAGAGAAACGATTAATAATGATAGTAGCATAGAAGCGGTAGGACCAAAGTACGGTGATGAACTTCTTGCTTATTATGTTGCTGCGGATTGCTTCGTGTTCCCCAGTTATAGAGAAGGATTCCCCAATACGGTATTAGAAGCTGGAGCTATGGGAGTACCATCTATAGTGACGGACATCAATGGTTCTCGAGAGATTATTACTGAAGGAGAGAATGGTATTATTATTCAATCACATGATGCAGAAGCTTTGTTCCATGCTATGTTAAAAATGATGAGAGATAAGGATGCGCGTGAAAAGATGGCTGATAATGCCAGACAGATGATAGCATCGAGGTATGAACAGGGTTTTGTGAGGAAGTGCTTGTATGACTTTTATGATGAGATTATATCTAGAAAATAGTTGTATTACAAAGAAAAATATGTCTTAACTGCGCAAAATGGCAGATTTTAATGTGTACAAACTGTACAAAATGGCGAATAAATTATGCCAAACGCTAAATGTTCTACACATTTTATGAGGGAATGGTCTGCTGAGAAAACATATTAAATGTTTTTCTTCGTGAAGAAAAATAATTTATGTGTCTGATATTCTCAATGCTGAATGTGTATGTGCGCACTCAAGTGAAGTGTCGTGGCGGCAGGATGGACATGGTGGTGTCGATGCCAGATACCACATACGTGTTTGAACTGAAGACGGAAGGCACGGCGGAGCAGGCCCTGCAGCAGATTGACGAGAAAGACTATGCCCTGGCATACGAAACGGATGGCCGCAATGTGGTAAAGGTTGGAGTGAAGATGAATGCAGCCGACCGCACGATAGAGAATTGGGTGATATTTTGAATATAAAAGATTAGTATGGATTTTCAGTATCATATTTTTTCGCCTTACCGGGTGTGTCCTTTAGGGGCGCATGTGGATCATCAGCATGGCATCGTGACAGGCTTTGCCATAGACAAAGGGGTTGACCTGTGGTTTAATGTCAATGAAGGTCAAGGGCCATGGGGTGAGAACCATGTGCATTTAGAGTCGAGGACGTTTGAGGGCTTGGTGGATTTCGACATCGATGCACCCAGTCAGGTAAAGGTTGGGCATTGGGGTGACTATGCTCGTGGAGCGAAGTATGCTCTAAGGAAGCGCTTTGAACTGAAGCGCGGCATAGAAGGAGTTATCCAAGGTTCTTTGCCTATCGGTGGATTGTCAAGCAGTGCGGCGGTGTTGGTGGCATACGTGATGGCTTTCGCCAAGGCTAATGACATTACACTGCAACCTTTTGAAGTGGTGAAGATTGCTTCTGAGGCGGAACGTGAATACATAGGGTTGAACAACGGACTGCTGGATCAGGCCTCCATCGTATTGGGCAAGAAGGATGGCCTGCTGTTCCTTGATTGTGATTCTGATGAATACCGTATAATAAAACGCAATCCCAACATTGCTGATTTTGAGATAGGTATATTCTTCTCTGGACTGACACGCTCGCTTGTGAACAGCGACTATAACCTCCGCGTATATGAGTGCAAGACTGCTGCATGGAATATGCTTGCATATATGGAGCAGCCACTGAAAACCTTTGATAAGACATTCCTGCGCGACATTCCGTATGATACATATACCAAGACACGGGAGCGGATGCCGCAGCGTTTTGCACGTCGTGCAGAGCATTTCTACACGGAGTATCGTCGCGTGAGGCAGGGAGTGACGGCTTGGGAAACGGGAAACATGGAACTGTTTGGCAAGTTATGTTTTGACAGCTGCGAATCGAGCATCCACAACTATGAGTGCGGCTCACTTGAGTTGATAGCCATATACAATATCATGCGCAGCCTGCCAGGTGTCTATGGGGGGCGGTTCTCTGGTGCAGGTTTCAAGGGGGCGTGCATCGCCTTGGTCGATCCTGACTGTAAGGAGAGCATAGAGAAGGAACTGACGGCACGATACTTGGAGCAGTTCCCGGAATACGAAAAGACGTTCCAGGTTCATTGGGTAAAACCTGATGATGGAGCAAGATTTATAAACGAACACGAATAACACTAATCTAACGAATAATTATAAATTCGAGTGATTTGTGTTAAAGAAATAAACGAACACGAATAGCACTAATCTAACGAATAATAAAGATTAGGGGGATTCGAGGGAAAGTGTTAGAAAATAAACGAACACGAATAGCACTAATCTAACGAATAATAAAGATTTGGGGGATTCGAGGGAAAGTGTTAGAAAATAAACGAACACGAATAGCACTAATTTAACGAATAATAAAGATTAGGGGGATTCGAGGGAAAGTGTTAGAAAATAAACGAACACGAATAGCACTGATCTAACGAATAATTATAAATTCGAGTGATTCGTGTTAAAGAAATAAACAAACACGAATAGCACTAATCTAACGAATGACAATGATTCGGGTGATTCGAGGGATTCGTGTTCAAAAACAAATCAAATATGATAGTTTACAAAGAAGAGGCATATCTGATAATGGGAGCAGCGTTCAAGGTGTACAATAACCTTAGACATGGATTTCTTGAAGCGGTTTATCAAGAGGCTTTGGAAATCGAATTCCAGAAACAAGGTATTCCTTATGAACGAGAGAAAGAACTGAAGATTCAGTATGATGGCATTGAACTTAAGCAAACCTACAAAGCAGATTTTGTCTGTTTTGGGAAGATTATTGTAGAACTGAAGGCGGTAAGCGCGTTAGATGACACTCACCGTTCTCAGGTTTACAATTATCTTCATGCCACCAACTATAAGTTGGGACTTTTGCTTAATTTCGGATGTCCCGACGAATTAGAATACGAACGAAAAGTATTGTAACAAAACGAACACGAATAGCACTAATCTAACGAATAATTATAAATTCGAGTGATTCGAGTGATTTGTGTTCATAAATTAAGGTCATTATGAAAAACATAGTAATAGCGGCGGGATACGCCACAAGATTGGGAGAGTTGACAAAGAACTTCCCGAAACCATTGCTCAAAATAGGTGATAACACAATCCTTGGACGTATGCTCGATGATATTGACAAGATTCCAGAGATAGACGAGCATATCATCATCACTAACCATAAGTTTGCCGGTATCTTTGAAGAGTGGGCTAAGACGAACACTAATCTCACGGATGGTAAGTTATACGAACACGAATCTCACAAATCAAACGAATATTCGTGCAATTCGAGTCATTCGTGTTCAAAATATAAGAAGCCGATAACCATTGTGGATGATGGTACAGAGACAAATGAGACTCGCCTCGGTGCTGTGTGCGATTTGCTGTTTGCAATGGACAAACTCCATATAGATGATGACCTCTTGGTGGTGGCTGCGGACAACTTGCTTTTCTTCTCCTTTCAGGAGTTTGTGGACTTTGCCAAGGAGAAAGGCACGTCATGCATAATGTGTCATGAGCAACCTTCTATAGAAAAACTTCAGCGCACTGGCGTCATCGTCATTGATGAGAACAATAAAGTTCTTAACATGGAAGAGAAACCTCAGTGCCCTAAAACACATTGGGCTGTACCACCTTTCTATATCTATCTGAAACAAGACCTTGAGCTCATTCGCCACTCCGTAGAGAATGGATGTGGCAAGGATGCACCGGGCAACCTTGCCCACTATATGGTGGAGCATACCGATATGCATGCATGGCACATGACAGGTGGACGTTTTGACATCGGTTCTATTGATACCTATAAGGAAGCCGTGGAGAAATATGGCAACCAGTAAAGACTTATTCTGTTCCATTCTCCGTGAGGCTCTGTGGCAGCGTGGGGAGAACTTGCCGAAGACTCTTTCCAAGGAGACTGGGGAGAGTCTGCTTGACCTTGCGGAACAGCAGACGGTGACGGGAATGATTGCGGATGTTGTGTTGCATAATGGAGTGGAACTTCCAGAAGATGCCTATTATGATATGGTAGGCATACATATACAAATGGAAGACAGGAACAGACTGGTGAACAATGGCGTGAGGGAACTTGTTGAGTTGCTGGATGGGAAGAATATAGATTATGTGATGGTGAAGGGACAAACAGTGGCCTCATACTATCCCAATCCAGTGATGCGAGTGCCGGGTGACATAGATTATTATTGTGACAAAGAAAACTTCCAAAGGTCAGTGCAGGCGGTCAAGGATGCATGGAATGTGGAGTTCGAAATGAACAATTCTGACAAGCATGTTCATTATAATTATAAAGACATTGCGTATGAAGGGCATTTCGCTTTAGTTTCTTTATACAACAAAAAGAGGAATGATTATTGGCAACAGTTGTTGGATAATGACGAAGGAACGACGGCGAATGTTGAAGAATGCACTGTAAGGACTCTTTCTCCTACCATGCATATGCTTTATATATTCCTGCATCTTTATCATCATCTGTTGGCTTTAGGCATAGGACTGCGACAGTTTTGCGACATGGCAGTGATGCTTCATTATGCAAAGGATGATATTGATATGGATGCGCTGCGTTTCCATCTGAAAACATTTGGAATGGAGCGGGCATATCGTGCCTGTGGCAGTATTCTCGTGGATTATCTCGGATTGCCGGAGAAAGAGCTTGGCTACACATTGTTAGACAGTGATCGCCGTTATGGCAAGAGAATCCTTGATGTGGTGTTCTACCGTGGGAACATGGGGCATAGCAACAAACGTAATGGCTTCAAGGGCTGGAAGCACAAGGTGGAAGCTGCAGCCATCAAACTATCACATTTTGTGAAATTCGCACCACTGGCTCCTGATTATAGTTGTTGTTGGTTATGGCGTGAAGTTAAAAAGATATGAGTGACCATGTTATATAAATTAGCACATATAATAAGAGATAAATTTAGCTGGCTTTGGGATATAATAGAATGTCTGAATGGAGTTCTATTCGCTCTGAGGTACGGAAAGAAACTAGAGAACATTGATTTTAAGAATATCCCAGAAGGATATGAAGTAACTCCTATTAATGCCATAGAAACAAAACGAATGGTGGAATTTTTCGCATGTCAACCCGAAGATGCATTCAAGTTCTTCCATCCTCATGGCTTTGATGAAAAAAGTATAAAGAAACTTCAAAAAAACAAGGCGTTCCTCGGTTATGTCCTGTTGGACAAATTAAATAATAAAATAGCTGGGTATTGCTTCAATAGATGTTTCTTTCATGGTCAGGGTTTTCGTGGAAGGATGGTTGATATTGAATGTCGAGGAAAAGGACTTGGTACAGCTATGAACAAGCTGTTAAATGAAGTTGGCTGTGGCATTGGCGTGCGACTATTTGAAACCGTATCCAAAGACAATGTAGCATCATATAAGTCAGCCCTTTCAGCCAGCAATGTCAGAGTGGTAAAAGAACTTCCAAATAACGAATTATATTTAGAGATAATAAAAGAATAGGATATGATACTAAAATACATATTTGACAGGGTTGTCTCACTGGTGGGACTGTTGTTTCTATGGCCTGTATTGCTGATTATTGCGATAATGGTTAAGATAAAGATGCCGGGAGGACCTGCGTTCTTCGTACAGAAACGTGTGGGGAAGGATGGGAAGTTGTTCAATTGCCACAAGTTCCGGACGATGCGGGTGCAATCTCACACAGAAAGCACAGATAACACAGAAAAGGCTAAGGCGAACACGAATGACACGAATGGCACGAATGCCTCGACTGGATGGTCAACGGTGTCGGTGGCAGGGGACAGTCGCATAACCCCCTTTGGTGCTACACTGCGTCACTATAAGCTCGATGAACTGCCGGGATTATGGGATGTACTGATTGGCAATATGAGTTTTGTAGGTCCACGACCAGATGTGCCTGGGTATGCGGATGAATTGCAAGGTGATGATAGGGATGTGCTGAAACTGCGTCCCGGCATCACCGGACCAGCAACGCTGAAATACAGGCTTGAAGACGAGATGATCTCGGAGTATGTAGCTCAGAAGCAGTCAGCGGGGGATACCCGACCTATGCAGGAGATTGCAGTGGAGTATAATGACAACGTGATTTACCCTGACAAGGTCCGCCTAAACTGCTATTACTACCGCCACTATTCATTCATCAAGGACATCAAAATGATATTCTGCACCGTACTCGGTAAGAATATGGAGTATGCAGGGGAGGTGATTTAGTTTGCAGTTTGCGTCTTACGGTATAAATGGGTTGAAAATGGGGAAATAGATAGGGGGCAGTTGATGTAGTTATGATTGCTTCGCAAGAAATCCTTTAAAATCTAAATAAAAATCTTTAGGTAGAAATATTTCTGGGCGTAGCCCAAGAATTATGATTTGGATTATTTTGGGATTTCTAACCGAAGGTTATCATAAATGGAATAAGATGTGGTTATTAATGCTTCGCAAGAAGTCTTTTAAGAATTTAATATAAATCGAACAAAAACGATAAACAGTAAACAAATATGTCTGAAAGAAAGAGAATTTACCTTTGCCTTGCCCACATGAGCGAGGACGGAATGGAACAGAAATATGTCAAGGAGGCTTTTGACACTAACTGGGTGGTGCCTCTCGGACCTAATGTCAACGGATTTGAGAAGGACCTCGAGGAGTTTGTGAACACGAATCCCACGAATGACACGAATCTTTCAAAGAGGGTCGTGGCGCTGAGCGCTGGTACTGCAGCTGTGCACTTGGCACTTATAGCATGTGGAGTGGGACCTGGTGACGAGGTGATGGTGCAGAGCTTTACGTTCTGTGCTTCATCTAATCCTGTAGCTTATCTCGGAGCTACACCTGTGTTCGTAGATTCAGAAAAGGACACATGGAATATGGATCCCGACTTGCTGGAGGAGGCTATTAAAGACAGGATTGCCAAGACTGGCAAGACTCCAAAGGCTATCGTGCCGGTGGCACTCTATGGTATGCCATATAAGGCTGACAAGATTATGGAGATTGCGAACAAGTATGGCATTCCCGTTATAGAGGATGCTGCTGAGGGCTTTGGTTCAAAGTATAAAGGTCAGATGCTGGGTACCTTTGGTAAGTACGGAGTGCTGTCATTCAACGGCAACAAGATGATTACTACTTCTGGAGGTGGTGCGTTGATTACAGAGGATGAAGAGCATTGGCGTGAAATAATGATGTACGCTACCCAGTATCGTGAGAGTTACCCTTACTATCAGCACGAGAAGATAGGGTATAACTACCGTATGAGTAACATTTGTGCGGGCATCGGCCGTGGACAGATGACTGTGGCTAATGATCATATTGCCCACCATAAGCATGTTCAGAAGTTGTATGAGGAGTTGCTGGCGGGCGTGACCGGGGTTAAGGTGCATTCACAGCCTTCTACTGGCGAGTATGACAGCAACTACTGGCTTTGCACTATTACGCTTGATCCATCGGTTAGGATTAAGGGACAGGAGAATGCCTACAAGACTATTGTGACTGGCGCTGTGGGCGGTGCTGCTGGTGTTATCCATGCTGCATCTAGTGCAGTAACCGATTGTCAGCCTAATGACAATGTGGAGGCGCTGAGAGTGTTCCTGGATGCTGCCGGCATTGAGGCTCGCCCGGTTTGGAAGCCCATGCACAAGCAGCCGGTTTATGCAGGCGCTCCTGCTTATGTTAACGGGGTCAGCGAGGCTGTGTTTAAGGTGGGGATGTGTCTGCCGGCTGGGCCTTATGTAACGGATGAGGATGTTAAGTATATTGTGGAGACGATAAAGGGGGCGATAGGCTAAATTGTTTGATAGTTATTCATGTATTTAAATCGGGATTATATGGATATTATACCTAAAGAAAGGACAATAAGAGAAATATTGAGTGCCAAATGTCAGTATGAGATACCTCGCTTTCAAAGAGAGTATTCATGGGATAAGAGGAACTATAAGGAATTCCTAGAAGATATGGCAAATAATTTATCCATAAAAGATGGAGAACCATCTTGTACTTCATATTTTATGGGTACGATGCTATTTGTTGGAGATCCAGAAAACAATTCAGGAAAGCCAATTCTTGTTGTAGATGGTCAACAAAGGCTCACAACCATCACAATTTTATTTTCTGCTATTGCTCGTTTGTTTAATTATATAGATGAGAAAACTCTTAGCAAAAAGGTTTTTGAATATATAATGTCAGAAGACGATAATGGTAATGTTGTTCGCGTATTAAAGACGGTTAGCAGTTATCCTTATTTTTCCTATTTTATTCAAAGTTCTGACGATGATTTGGCAGAAGAACCAAAGAGTGAAGAAGAGAAGAACATAAAACAAACATTTGACTATTTCATTCAGCAGCTGGATGAAAAAAATATTGTAAAACTCTTTGAGAAACTTAAGATTGATATCGATGGGGTTAAATATGTGGATTTATTAAAGGCCATTCGTGATCAAATCTTGAACTCAACAGTTATTGTTATACATACTAAAAATATCAAAATTGCTAACCAGTTATTTGAGATATTGAATGCCAAGGGTAAACAACTGGCTTATATAGATTTGATTAAAAACAAAATATTTGAGTATTTAGATGATACCGAACCTGCAGATTTTCCCAAAGAGACCTGGAAGGAGATCACGGATACTCTAAGCGGAGGAAAGGAAAGAACAGGGATAGCGACATTTTTCAGGCATTATTGGTCTTCAAAATTTAAAAGGTCAACGACTAAAGAATTGTATGATGATTTCAAAAAAACAGTTTTTCCAAAAGATTATAGATTGTTTTTACTCGATTTTAAGAAAGAAGCGTATACATATCAAAAAATAACTAACCCATCTCGTACAGACTACGAGAATAAGAAACAGCATTTTTGGTTAGTGCAAAGTCTGAATGCTATGGGTAATTATTTTAATGTGGTTCAAGTTAGAGTTCCATTATTGGCTTTATATGATGCAGTTTTCTCTAGAAAAATAGTCAGTTATTCGTTATTTAAGAAAGTAGTTACATATTTGGAGGATTTTCACTTTGTGTACAATGCGGTTCTTTCTAAAAGCGCAAATTTACTTGATTCAAAGTATTCTCAGTTTTCTATTGCTTTAAGAGAATGTGAAGATAAAACAGAAGCAAATGAAATAATTAAAGATAAATTAATTACTGAATTAGAAAAGTTATTCCCAGCATATGATGAATTTGAAAAAGGTTTTATTAAGTTCTCATATTCCAAGAAAGATAATCCTTCAAATTTAAGAACAAAATATGCTCTATATAAACTGAATTGTTATTATTCGTCGGTTGAATTGTTTGATGATGATGGTAGTATAGAACATATTCTTTCTGAACACTCCGACGAGAAATGTTTAAATATTGGTAATCTAATTGTCTTGGAGAATAGATTGAATGGAGAGGCTGGAGATATGGATTACTTTGAAAAGATCCCAATCTATAGAAAATCATCATATAAATGGGTCAATAGTTTCTGTGACACACATATAGAATGGTCATTAGAAGAAATAGAAATACGTGCAAAAGAATTGGCTAGGGATTATTATACTCATGTTATAAAACGAGTTATATAAGCGCTGCTTGTTATATTTTATCAATATAAATGAGCCAACTGTGTGAAAGACTGATTCGTTTTTCTTTGGATGCAAAAAAAAGTTTTTGATTACTTGGTTGAGATTGATTGGGAGGTCTATGGGTCGTTTTGTCATCGGCACAGTATTGAGAGTGTTGTCTTGGGTTGAATAGATCCGCGCGCATTGCTTGGTCGAATAGAATAAAGAGGTATTTGATATTCATTCTTCGAATATGATAAATAAAGAGACGTTAGAGAATGATTTGCGCGGTTATTACCGCACAGGATGCTTTCATATTTATCTAAGAGGATTCTTTGATCCGGATTTGACAAAGATGACAAAAGAAGACATAGGGACGTTCCTGCATGAGTATGTCCACTTTCTTCAAAACATATCTACACCGTATGGCATTTTTGAAGCTGTTGCGCTCAATGAGGCTGCAGTAGAAACCTTTATTGATATTCAACCCAAAAAAGAAATAGAACTACCCTACAATGCACCCCAAAGTGATATGCTAAAACAGAGAATGGTTTGGCTTAAGGTCATGGATGGGCAACCGATAAAAGATGAAGATTATAATATTCAGGTTGATGATACTAAAGAAATACTATTTGGAAGATTAGAAAAACAAATAGGAGGGAGATATGGTAAACTAATTGCTACTGAATTTTATGATAAAACGGGAATAAAACATCACAGGTTTATTGGAGCCAGGGATGTTAAAGAGGCAATGGCTGCGGCTTATCAAAGTTTGATAGATTCAAATGCGCAGCATCCGGATATCCCATATAATTTGCTTAAATTATTATGTGTACAAGCTTTCCCAAGCGTCGGAAATGATGTGAAGAAATTTATATGTCTTTGTTATACAGCTTTATTTAGCCTTGAACCAGCTTACCATTTTATTGATCTTTGCTTCATGGCTGAAGGTGAGCAGAATAAATCTGGTTTCCAGTTTTTTGATGATTATCTTTTTGACCATAATGTTAGAGTTAATGGCAAGAACATGAAACCTTGGGAGCATTTTAACTGGCTTCTTGAACAATACAGCCGATCAATAGCTGGATTGATAAGGTGTGAGATGCCATATATCAATACAATCTTAAATGCGGTTAAGCTTGAGAATGGTAATGTACCTATTTTAAATGTTATTAATACAGATGAGCCTTTTACGGTTAATAATGTAAGTGCGCTAGTACAGACTTTAGGAATACCTTATATGCATGCCCAGGACAGAGGGTGGTTTTTTCCCGCTTTGGATGGGCAGGGGGCTTCCGATGTGGTGAAACTGGTTGGAGCAACATGGCTTTATCGTTTTCTGATAGAAAGGAATAAGAGTAAAATGTGTATCTGTCCTCTTGCTCCCATGTGTGGGCAATTTGGAGATTATTGTTATGATCAACCTTGGCTCCAAGAAAGATGTACATTCGAATTAATGTGCAACGAGATAGGACTTAAGAATAAAAAGATTGTGGTTAATCGCTAATCAATTCAAGTGTTTATGAAATCAGAAAAGGCTCATGATGCTGACGTTTTAGCGGATGCGCGATGCTAGAGGGTGTTGTCTTGATGAAATTAGATAAGAATCAACAGGTTTTTTTTGAATTAGTGAGAGCCGGGCTGTGGGAAAGAGAGGCTCGGTTCTTTGCGTTTGAAAGGGTGGACTTTGCGTGCGTGTATCGGCTTGCTCAGGAACAGTCTGTTGTGGGATTGGTTGCTGCTGGGCTGGAGCATATCCAGGATGTGAAGATTCCCAAGGATATGGCTTTGTCTTTTGCTGGTGCTACGTTGCAGTTTGAACATCGGAACAAGGCAATGAATGAGTTTGTAGCTAATTTGATGCATCAGTTACTCGATGCTGGTGTGTATGCTCTTCTGGTCAAGGGGCAGGGTATTGCTCAGTGTTATGAGCGGCCGTTGTGGCGGGCATCGGGCGATATTGATTTGTTGCTGGATGCTAAGAATTATGCTAAGGCGGTTGAGTTCCTGTCGAGCATAGCGCAGAAGGTGGAAGATGAGGATGCTTATAAGAAGCACAAGTCTTTTGTGATTGATGCATGGGAGGTGGAGTGTCACGGGACGTTGAGAAGCGTGTTGTGGCGCAGACTGGATAAGGGAATTGATACTGTTCAGGCTGACACTTTTGCGAATGGCTCCGTGCGGGTGTGGCGGAATGGTGCTACTGATGTGTATATTCCTTCGGCAGACAATGATGTGGTGTTTGTGTTTTGCCACATTCTGCAGCATTTCTATAAGAGCGGCGTTGGTCTGCGTCAGATTTGCGATTGGTGCCGGTTGCTGTGGACTTTTAGGGACTCGCTTGATTGTGAGTTGCTTTTACGCCGGCTGAGTTCCATGGGGGCTCTCGGCGAGTGGAGGGCATTTGCTGCTTTGGCGGTGGATTACCTGGGCATGCCGGCTGAGGCTATGCCGCTGTATTGTGATGCGCGGCGGTGGCGCAGGAAGGCTGCGCGGATCTTGAGGCTTGTGTTTAGGACTGGCAATATGGGGCACAACCAGGACTGGAGTTATGTTAAGCGTAGTCCTTATCTGGTTAGGAAGGCCATTTCTTTTGGGCGACATTGCGGTGCTGCCTTGCGGCATTTGGTGATTTTTCCTTGGCACTCGGCGGTGGTTTGGTGGCGGGCGGTTTTGGATGGTGTTGCTGGGGTTGCCCGGGGGATTTGAGTTGAAAATGGTGCCATTGGGGGCGGTTCTTGGACTAGCCAAGCATCTCCTTCGGAGCCGAGTGCTGTTTGTCTACGTCTTGTTAGCTTTGGGGGCATCGGCCGTAATCGGGCATCGGCCTTAGATTGAAGGAAAGTTATGAGGATTATTGATGAGGAGCTGTTGAATGAGGTTTGTTCAGAGGCTAAGGCATCTCCCCGTCTGCGCATGCGCTCGGCTTGCCGCTTTGCTTGTCAAAGAACTATAACTTCCATCAGTCGCTGGAGGATAAATGT
>JAEEHW010000020.1 GCA_016281055.1 Prevotella sp. | reverse complement strand
TGCTTGTTGATTTTTTCCTTTCATAGATGCGCTCTTAGGGGGCTTTGCGCCCCCAGCCGCGCGGCAAACCTCCGCAGTGTTTTTCATAGTTTGGGCTTACGCCTACACTACGAGGGGGTGCACTTCTATCTTGAACTTGGGACACTGAAGATTTAGAAAAAATCCGTCGCTATCATTTCGCCATCTGTCTATGTCTTCTTGCATTTTTTTGAAGACAACTTAGGACAACGGAGACAACTTTTTCTCACAAACCACTTCTGTCATACAGATGTTGTCATTGTTGTCTTCTATTTACCCACCAAATAAAGGGTCAAAATAACGCATAATTTGCGACGTTTTTAACCCCAAAACGTCAAATTCCGCAATCCGTTGTCGTGAAAAAGGTGAAAAGTGAAAGTTTAAAGGTGAAAGTTTCCGTGCGGATTCTATGTTGCCGAATGCTAAATCTTAACTCTTAATTCTTAATTCTTAACTCCGAGCGTAGCGAAGCTAACATATAATCTCCGTATAATGCCCATATAATTTATCATTAAATGTTTGATTCGCTTCAAAAAAAGTAATTAGTTGTCAAACTTCTAAAAATGAGCAGAAAATCATTTTTTGCAAATAAATGATGATTTTCTTTGCTGTTAAATACTTTTTAGTTATCTTTGTGTCTGGATTTTATAACTCAAAGGTTTAGAACACATGTTATGATAAAACAATTTAAACCAATCATCAATTTCTTTAGAGAAACTGTTAAATGTTGATAAGGTATTTCGCTCAATAGCGAATAATTGAAAAATAATTTGTAAATTTGTAATTTAATTAAGAATGATTCTGTTTTACATAAATAAAAAAGTCACGTCATTCCCATGTCAAGATACAATTTTCGTTTGTATCACGACCCGAACAGAAATCTCAACCAAATAGTAAATATGTATCAAATAAATAAAATAAGGAAGGACAGGAGCATCATTGCATGTTTTTTAGTATTTCTCACAACTCTCACTGCAATAGGGCAAAATACAAATACAATCACCATCGGAATGGAACATAGAGTACAAAATGTCATAGGCACTAACATCTTTATGTACAAATGTGGATTTCCAAACGAAGAATTTAAAGGTTTGCCTACTGATACGACTTCTTTTCGCCTATACGAGCAAGCGAGTATAGTATGCGCCCTAGTCCGCGTTGATCAGAAGAGTGATTCTTATTTCTGTGTGTTTGATATAAACGAAGACCATGATTTCTCAAATGACTATCATTATTGTTTCACGCGCAAGCAAATACTAGATGAACGTGTATTTACACCTCAGCGTTATGCCAACATTTGGATTGCGCCTAGAATCCGTTTGAACGGGGTTGCAGGCCACGGTGGAATAGTAACCAGCCCTTTGGCGTTCGACGAACTCGTCCCCATGCTCAGCGTTCACGATTTCTTCATCGGCTATTTCGACTATCAAGGCAAGACTTATCACGTCTGCTCGGCCAACAACAAGGAGGAGTTCGCCGTCACAGACTCCATACCCGTGAACAACGACGAACTGGCAAGAAAGCTTTTGCAACAGAATCTGCTGCGCAAAGTACAATTTCCCATCATCCGCGACAACCTGATTTTCAAGTTCATTGATATCAATTTCAGTCGTCAGCAGTGCCGCATCAGCGTCACACCGCTTACCAATGCGACCATGCCGACCACACCCTACGAAGGCTTCCGCGCCCCGGCCATTTCCGCAAAGGACATCAAGGGCAAAACCGTCAAACTCGGCAGCAATTACACCCTGCTCGATTTTTGGGGGACATGGTGCAAGCCGTGCATCTCCATCATTCCTGAACTCGTGGATATTCACCAACGCTACCCCAAGCTGAATCTCGTCAGTGTAGCCGTCGAGGGCAGCATGGACGACCTGCCTAAACTGAAGAAACTCACCAAGGAACTCAACATGGACTGGACGCACGTCTGCCAACTCCACGGTGACACCGCCAACGTGGCCAGCAACTTCGACGTCTTTTCTTTCCCGACAACCATCATCATCGACCCCGACGGAAAAATCATCTACCGTGGCTCCGGTAGCAACAGCACTGACAAACTGAAAGCGAAACTCAGGGAAATTTTTAGAGAGTAAGGCATACGTCCTTTTCTTTAATACGTATTTCTTTGCTAACATTCTTTTTGCTGATGACCATTTTATTATATCGAAGAAATGTAAATGAATTTTTAGTTTAGAATACTTGTTATGATAAAACAATTAAAATTTGATTATTCAAAAAAATTTTTTTACCTTTGCAGTCCTAAACAATAAAAAAAATACTATGATAAAGAAAACATTATTCATGTTGTGGTTGGCACTCACTGCCTTCACTGGTGCAAACGCACAGACAAAACAACAACAGAACGACTCTCTAAAAACGGTAGAGTTGAACAGGCAGGTGGACTTAGGCGTGGAATATCTTTCTGGTGACAGTCTGGCCAAAGACTATGACAAAGCCTTGAGTCTGATAAGAGATGCTGCCGAAAAAGGAAATCGCTACGGACAGTTGTGGCTGGGTTTATGCTATAGTGACGGAATAGGCGTGGAAAAGAAC
>JAEEHW010000019.1 GCA_016281055.1 Prevotella sp. | reverse complement strand
TGCTTGTTGATTTTTTCCTTTCATAGATGCGCTCTTAGGGGGCTTTGCGCCCCCAGCCGCGCGGCAAACCTCCGCAGTGTTTTTCATAGTTTGGGCTTACGCCTACACTACGAGGGGGTGCACTTCTATCTTGAACTTGGGGAGTCAAAAGGCAGCGTAACAGTCAAGAACTGCCGTAGCAGCGTGACCGTCAGCGGTGACAGAAGCACCTTAAGTGACAAGGACGGCACCCACGGCGGCTTTGTGTCATTAGAGGAGAATGGCAGCCTTACATTCATCAACTGCCTCTTCGACGGTAGCATCAGTGACCAGTCAGCCACCAACTGCGGCGGCTTCGTGGGCTGGCGCAGCAACGGCTCGCTTACGTTCAACAACTGCCTCATGGCTGGCACGCTGGGCATAAACACTACAGAGGGCAACAGTGCTACCTTCAACCGTAACGGTTCTGCAACGTTCAACGACAGCTACTACATAACGTCATACGGTGCTGCTCAGGGAAGTAGCGCAAGTGGTATGAGCAACGAGACCCTGCTCAGCAAACTCGGTTCCGGCTGGGAAATCATCAACAACAAGGTCGTGCCAAGTGTGAATGCTAAGATTCTCTCTCTTGCCACTATTAGCGGGTTGAAACGCAATTATCTATATACCGGCTCTGCCATCAGCCTTGCCTATGTTGTTAAGGACTTTGACGGCAATACGCTTGTCAACGGTACCCACTATGATGCGTCCATCACCAAGGGCGGCACATCTGTCAGCGAGGTGAAGGACGAAGGCACCTACACCCTGACCATCACCGCTCGCGACGGTAGCGGCTACACAGGCAGCCAGAGCGTTACATTTGAGGTCGTCGATTATGTGGAAATTGGTGACCCTGGGAGCTCTACGTCAAGCGAACGCCTGCCACTCGCTATGTATTACAAATCAACACTGGCGCAGCAGATATACACTGCCGAAGAGATAGGAGCATCGGGCGTCATCAATTCCCTTTCCTTTGAATATCTTTACACGTCATCATTCTCTCTGGATGGTATTCAGGTTTACATGAAGACCGTTGGCGATAAGGCAACGTTCAACAGCACTAATGACATGGTTTCTGTAAGTTCTTCCGACAAGGTATGGGAAGGCACCTTCTCTGCCACGGGAGCGGGCTGGGTTAAAATAAAACTCAATACTCCTTTCCAATATAACGGTACAGAGAACCTGCTGCTTTGCTTCTACGACCCTGTGGCAGACAGTTATTTGGGTAGCTCATATAAATTCCGTACTACCAACACAACAGGCAATACGTCCATCAACTATTATGATGACAGCAAGGTACCTGATTTGAATAACCTGTCAGACTACTCTGGAAACAAAAATACATACAGCTATCGCAACAACATACGCCTTGGCATTGTTGCCAGCGATTTTGTTGCGTGGCCGACATCACTTGAAGCAACTGAGATAAAAGCCAGCGAGACCACGCTGGCATGGAGCGGCGGTACTGGCACCTACAACGTAGAGTACAAGAAGGCAGCCGACAGCGACTGGACTTCCGTTCTCACAAATACGACTGAAACCTCACTCAACCTTACCAGTCTCGCTCCAGAGACAGAATATCAGGTTCGTGTGCAGTCTGTTGACGGTGATGAAGTGAGTGCTTGGAAGAAAATCGACTTCACCACCCTCGTTTCTTGCCCTGCACCGACAGACTTCGCTGCAACGCTCGCCACCGCCAATGCCACCGAGGCAACATTGAGCTGGACAGAGAACGGCAGTGCTACATCGTGGGAGATATGCCTGAACGACGACGAGACTTCTCTCATCGCCACCACTGACAATCCATACACTTTGACCGGCCTTACCCTTGAGACCGTCTATACCGCCAAGGTGCGTGCCGTCAATAGCGACAGCGACAAGAGCCGCTGGAGCGATGCCGTCACCATTGAGCCAACAGAAAAATTGGTTATAGGCTCAGGTACGGGTTCTTATTCATACCTGCCCTTTCATAACTTGTACAATTATTCACTGACGCAGCAGATTTACACTGCAAATGAGTTGGGCGAGGCTGGACTCATCCATAGCATCGACTTCAAGAATGTAGGCAGCAATGACTGCTCTCGCAAAATCGACATTTATATGGTTAATACTGATAAAGATGAATTCGACAGTGAATCTGATTGGATAAGCACCACTGCCGACGACCTTGTCTTCAGCGGTAATGTAACCTTCACTGCTGGTTCATGGACGGAGATAAAGTTTGATGAGCCTTTCGATTACGATAGACTGAGCAATGTTGCCATCATCGTTGATGACAATACTGGATCCTGGGAAAGTTCAATGGGTTTCCTAGCTGATGAAACAGAAAAAGTCTCGTCACTATATGTGTATAGTGACAGTACGAATTATGATCCTGCCAGTCCTGGAAGTAGTGGCTCGACAACACTCTGCAGGAATGTCATACGCATAGCCAAGACAGCAACCAATTCACCCTACCACCGCCCCTCTAACTTTGTTGCATCGGAAACTGGTTCCGTGAGCGTAAAACTGAGCTGGACGGAGAACTGTACGCCTGCTGCACAGGAATGGGTAGTGGCATACAAGGCGACGGATGATGAAGACTTCAGCGAGATAGCCACTACGGAGAATCCATTCCTGCTGACGGAACTCACACCGGAAACAGAATACACAGTGAAGGTGCGCCCTGTCGTTGATGACGAGACAATCATTAAGTGGAGCAGCGCAATCACATTCACAACAAAGGAACCGCTGTCGGCTCCGACAAACATAGCCTTTGACAATGTGAATGGTAATTCCGCCACCGTCACTTGGACGGGCAACAACGAGGTAACATCCTATAACCTGCGCTACAGAAAAGAGTCAGTGGCACCAATGGCTGTCATCACGCTGAAAGCAGACGATGTCTGGAATGATGGTTCAGGTTATCAGATGCTGATAGATGCTGACGGCACTGCATTCGGTACTGTAATCCCTGAGAATGGACCGCTGACGCAAGGCGATGATGCCAGTGATGAGACCTATGCGGAATTTGAATACAAGATACCTGAAGATGCTGACGGTTCGCTGACCACCACCCACATGCTGTGCGACTCAACCGCCACCATTGAAATTCCTGCTGGTACATACGACTGGTGCATCACCAATCCTACGCCGGGTGACAAAATGTGGATTGCCAGCGAGAATGGAACTATTGGTGGCCGTGTGGACAATTATGTGTTTGAGGCTGGCAAGAAATATGAGTTCCATGTATATAAAGGCCCAGAGCATGATGGTACTGACGTAACAGTTACTGATGTCGTTAACGAAGAAAACGACCCAGAAGAATGGACTGTGGTGAACGGTGTAACCAATCCATACACCATCGAGGAACTGGATGCCAAGTCATACTACATGGTCGAAGTGCAGGCCGTATATGCCGATGGCGAGAGTCAATGGAATGGTTATTATTTCAAGACAACCGTACGGAATATCGAACTTGCCAACAATTCAACAGACAATGCTACGCTCGTTGAGACGAACAATGGTGATGAGGTAAACGTGACGCTCACCGACCGCACTCTCTACAAGGACGGCAAGTGGAACACTATCTGTCTGCCGTTCGATGTTGAGATAGAGGGCAGCGTGCTTGACGGAGCCGTGGCACGTAGGCTGACGGCAGCAACAGTAACAGATAACGAAGCCATCGGTCAGACACTTTACCTCACCTTCGGCGATGAGGTGACAGATTCACTCAAGGCAGGTGTGCCTTACATCATCAAGTGGGAGGAAGGCGACAACATCAGCGACCCTGTATTCACCAACGTGACGATAAGCAACACCTACGAAGGCTTTGACAACGGTGTTGCAGGCGACTACCGCGTGCGCTTCCTCGGCAGTTACAACTCTGTAAGCCTTGCCGCCTACGACAAGAGCCACCTGTACTTCGGTGCAAACAACAAACTGCTTTGGCCTGACCAAAACGTGACCCTCGGTGCATGCCGCGCATACTTCAAGATAGGCGAGAACAATGCTGTCAATGCCAAGGGCATAACAGGATTCGTAATCGACTTCGGCGACAACGAGGAAGCCACAGGAATTCATAATGCAGAATTCATAATGCAGAATGACAATGCTGATAGTTGGCACACCGTTGATGGCATCCGCCTCAATGGCAAACCGTCGAAGAGGGGAATGTATATAAATAATGGTAAGAAGGTAGTAGTAGAATGAGCCCCACCCCCCGCCCTCCCCAGTAGGGAGGGAGCCGCTACGCAACGTGTTCCCGAATGGTCCCCTCCCTACTGGGGAGGGCGGGGGTAGGGCTAAAATAATTTGAACAATGAAAAAAGAATACATTTATCCCTCAATAGAGGTATTAGAACTGGGCAGCATGGCACAGCTGATGGCTGGCAGCATCACCGACGTTGACAGCGATGCCGACATCGACCCAGTGGTTGACGGTGGCCACGAACAGCCCCGTGCCAAGGAAGCCGGTGAATGGTCATACGATTGGGAGTGATTACTTTACTGTGTAATATGTATCGTATTACGAAGTGAAAGTTGTGATGTTACGATGTGAAAAGGCATGTTTTGTCACTTTCTTGCGACAAGACATGCCTTTTTAAGTTTATTCGTGAATTTACACACCTTGTTGTTGAAAATTACGCACCATTACACTTGCTGGTTGACTATTTAGCGTAAAAATTTGGTAAATTTTTAAAAAAGGTGTATCTTTGCATGGAAATTAAAAAAAGATTATTCAAATGGCAGAAAGATTGATTTTATCGGTGATGCTCATGCTGGTCTGGGTGGGTTCAGCAAAGGCAGGAGGAGAGGGAGAAACGGATACGTTGACTGTGTTCGAGACTACTGATTGGAATAATAACGATATACCCGTTAATGGAGGATATGCACATTGGTATCAGAAGTGCGAGATGATCTATCCTGCTGACTATCTCCAAGGTATGGAAAATAGCAATATATCGAAGATGGCCTTCCATACCGGCGCTTATAAAGCCAAATATGTATGGGAAGCCACCTTTAAAGTCTATCTAAAGGAAGTTGCTCAAAGTTCTTTCCCTACTGAAAACCTGTCGTTCACCGACTTCTCGGAAGTTGACCCTGTCTATACGGGGCAACTCGACGCCACGGGGGATACCATGTGGGTCGTGTTCGACAAACCTTTCTACTATCAGGGGGGTAATCTGCTCGTGGTTTTCCATCTGACCGAACCAGGAAGCAACTATACTTCACCAAATTTCCGGTCTAAGAAGGATATGAGTGGAGCCTGCATACGTGGCAGGAAAAGTGCTAGTTATTCCTTGGATGATGTAGTGCCCTCCAGGACGGATGTGTTGCCCAAGGTGACATTTTGCTATAGTCCAGCAGAACAACAAGGGCTTGCCGCTCCTACAACCCTCAATGCTTACGATGTAACCCTGACCAGCGCCACGATCAAGTGGGCATCGACAGCCTCCGCATGGCAGATCTGCGTCAACGACGACGAAGAGCACCTGATTGAAACTACCGAAAAAAACTATACCTTCACCGGTTTGGAGACGGATAAATCATATCAGATAAAGGTGCGGGCAGTGAACGGCGACAAGGTGAGCGGTTGGAGTGAAACGATTGAATTTCGAACGCTGTACTGTACTCCAGATCAAGAAGTCGAAATACGCTATGAACTGCATTACATAGGTCCTGAAAGATATGATCCCGGTTGGAAAGGGAATGCCATTGTCGTTAAGGATGCAATGACGGGAGTCGAACTCGCTGAATGGAAAAACGACAATGATTGGGATGCCAGTGGAACATTGCGAGTTTGCTTAGGGCGTAGAATATGTTTTGAATGGAAAGAAGGCGAGACCGACCCCGAGCTCTGTTCTTATAAGGTTTATGATCATTACGGAGAGGAAGTCTTCTCGGGAAAGGGTAGTTCGGTCTTTCCTGTCTACTATACCGTTTTCAGTGGTATGCTAGCACCTGTTGATCTGACCGCTTCAAACATTGAGACCAATAGTGCAACGATTGGCTGGACACAAAGAGGCGATGAAGAAGTAACACAGTGGCAGCTACGTATCCATGATATTGAGGACAACCTGATAACTGTTGATAGCAATCCTTTCACCTTGACAGGGCTGGAGTATGACACACAGTACAAGGTGATGGTGCGCTCCTACAAAGACGAGGACAACTTCAGCGAGTGGTCGGAACCCTTCAGCTTCAACACGGCAGAGATTTGCCCCAAGCCGAAGAACCTAAGGAGCGAACCCGAGGCGACGGAGGCCACGCTGAGTTGGGAGGGAACGCTCAACAACTATGTGTTGCAATACAACGTCGGGTGGAAGCTGGGAGACGATGTTGTCGTCAATTCTGGTGACGAGTCTTATTCCTTCGACCTGCAACGTTTCAGCGGTAATGGGTCCATCCTCATCCGCCACTATAACGTGCCCGACGTGAGCACGTTGCTTCTTGATAATATCGTGGTGACCAACCCCGAGGGAACGACGGTCTTCTCGGAAGACTTTGAGAATTGTGAGTGGGGATTGCCCGCGAAACTATCAACGATTGACCAGGATGGTGATGGCTATGGATGGGAAATCCAAAGCAACAATTATGAGGATAACTGGGTGCAGTTCGAGGGCCATTCAGGCCTATATTCAACCAATTGGAAACATGGCGGAATAACATTGACCCCAGACGATTGGCTGATCATCTCGGATGTAGAACTCGGCGGTACCCTCAGCTTCATGGGGCATGGAATTTTACCGGACGATAGACACGATAATTTCGCCGTGTATGTATTTGCAGATAACGACATGATAGAGGTGCCCATCAGCGATGGTAGCACATCCTTCGTGGCCACGCAGCTGGTCAACAATGCGCCGTACCTCTGGCGTGTGAAGGGAGTCAGGGAGACGGATGAAAGTCGATGGGCTTCTTCTTCGTTAGTGACGCCCTTTGACCCCTCTATTGTTCCCACAAGTATTAACGTCGATGATGTAACTCTGAACGGTGCCACGGTAGGATGGACTTCAGATGCTTCTGCATGGCAGATCTGCGTCAACGACGATGAAGAAAACCTGATTAAGACCTCCGAAAAAAGCTATACATTCACCGATTGGGAAAAAGACCATTACTACGAGGTGAAGGTGCGGATTGTAAATGGCACTCAAGTGAGCAACTGGAGCGAATCGGTCACCATCCGCACACTGATTTGCTCAGAAGAGGAGAAAGCCAATATCAGCTATGAGCTGCATGGCAGAGATGGAGATGGTTTGAAGATGAATGCTATTGTCGTTAATGATGCTTTGGGGACAAATGCCATTGTCGTTAAGGATGCATTAACAGATGAGGAACTTGATAGATGGGCAGTTGGGGAAAGCGCCAATAGCGGCAAGCTGCCAGTCTGCTTAGGGCGTAAGATCTACTTCGTATGGGATGGTAGTGGTTATGCAAATGAGTATTCTTATGTAGTCCGCGATCCGTATGGAGAGACTATCTTCGAGGGGTCGAAAGTGTTGAAAGATACCGTATTCTACACCGTTAGCTTGGACAATCCGAGACCTGCCGAGCTGGAGGCATCTGACATCGAAGCGAATAGTGCAACGATAGGATGGGACGAGAGAGGCGGTGCGACACAATGGCAGATTTGTGTCAATAACGATTTGGAACATCTGATTCTAACTGATAGCAATCCCTACACCCTGACAGGGCTGGATTATGACACCCGGTACAAGGTGGTGGTACGCTCCTACAAAGATGCTGATGATATCAGCAACTGGTCGGAACCACTCTGTTTCTTAACGGCAGAGATTTATCCCAAGCCGAAAAACCTAAGGAGCGAACCGGGGGCGACGAAGGCCACACTGAGTTGGGACGGCATCGCTGACAGTTATGAGGTGCGGTATGGCAAATTACCTGAAGGTGGTGTAGGTGATTGGACGGATGACGAAGAAGAGATGTTCACTCAAATGGGAAGTGATTCTTCTGAACAAACATGGACTTGGGGCGTGATGTATCCTTACAATGAGCTCAACGGCAATGTGCTTAAAAAAATAGCATTGTATGAGACTGAGGATTACAATACGGAAGATATAACCATAAGTGTCTATTCCGGTGGTGATAAAGCCCCAGGAACGCTGCTCTATACAGAGGTGGTAACTCCTAAAGCCAATGACGAGTACCATGAGATAGAGCTTACTACACCTGTTTACATCCCTGCAGGCGAGAACATATGGGTAGTGTTTAGTGAATACGGTACGTATCCAATGGCATGCTATGAAAAAGATACAGAGGTTGATTCCAACAAGCAGTGGTGTTATTATGATGACGATTGGCACACTATCCGTGATTTTAACTATTTAGAATATGGTTGGATGGTTCGTGCTTATGTTGACAATCTGGACGAGGATGAGATAGAGTGGACAGCCGGTACATGCGATGATACGTCATTCAGTATGACAAATCTGGAACCACAACAGAAATATATCTCTCAGGTGCGCAGTAATTACGGCAGTATTGACCATAGCAAGTGGATAAGCAAAATCTTCACAACGGATGTTTTAAAGATTCAGTTGGCCAACGATGCAACAGACAACGCCACTCTCGTTGAGACGTACAACGGTAAGGAGGCCAACGTGACTCTTACCGACCGTACTCTCTCCAAGGACGGCAAGTGGAACACCATCTGTCTGCCGTTTGACGTTAAGATAGAGGGCAGCGTACTTGACGGAGCCGTGGCACGTAGGCTGACGGCAGCAACTGTAACAGATAACGAAACCATTGGTCAGACACTTTACCTCACCTTCGGCAATGAGGTGACAGATTCACTCAAGGCAGGTGTGCCTTACATCATCAAATGGACTGATGGTGACAACATCACCGACCCTGTATTCCCAGGCGTAACCATAAGCAACACCTACGAAGGCTTTGACAACGGTGTTGCAGGAGACTACCGTGTGCGCTTCCTCGGCAGTTACAACTCTGTAAGCCTTGCCGCCTACGACAAGAGCCACCTGTACTTCGGTGCAAACAACAAACTGCTCTGGCCTGACCAAAACGTGACCCTCGGTGCATGCCGCGCATACTTCAAGATAGGCGAGAACGATGCTGTCAATGCCAAGGGCATAACTAACATGGTCATCGACTTCGGAGATGACGGTGAGATTGCCACGGGAATAAATGAGGCGGCAGCTGATTCTTCACTCTTCACTCCTCACTCTTCACTTTCTGAATGGCACACCGTTGATGGCATCCGCCTCAAT
>JAEEHW010000151.1 GCA_016281055.1 Prevotella sp. | reverse complement strand
GGAGGACAAGCAGGCCGATGGCAGAGATTATACTTACTCAGAACTTGGACTGTTGATGGAGAAACTGGGAAAACTCTAAAAAGAGAAAATCAAAGGGCTAACTCCATAGTCATTCAAATAATTAATCGGTGATGCACCACATCTGGTGCATCACCGATTTTAGTTCAATCCTTCAATTCTTCAGTCTTATAGTTCATACAAATCGTCTAATTGTATTTCTGCCTGAATGTCACCCCAGTATTCATTATGTGTTAGTCCATCAGTCGTGACCATGACAGAATGAATGGCCTTCTTCGTGCCAGTAACAGACTGAAACGCATTTCTTTTGCGAATAAGTTCATCTGCATAATCTGAAGTGATGGTATATGTATCCTTAGAGTATTTCATTTCACACACATCGATTATACCATCACTGCGATCTATAAGGAGGTCTATTTGCACTCCACGCCTACCAGCACTTTCGTCTGGCAAGCAACGCCACGCATATTCATTTGTAAGGATTCCGCTGATGCCAAGTTTCTTCTTAATCTGGTCAACATGCCAAAGGCAAGTACGCTCAAATGCCAGTCCACACCATGTGTTATACTTTGGAGTTCCCAACATTGTTCTCCAGTAATTTGAACCCTGACGTACTCCATCTATATACTCATAATAGAATAATGTATAATGGTCTATCAATTGGAATATATCAGATTTTGTCCTATACCCCATCATAGTGTAACTTCTGATAAAACCACACCATTCCAAATCTTTCAGAATGTCTGAAAAAGCTCCATTGTCTTCAAATCCGCCGGCTGACAGCAATTCTTGACGAGTCATGCCCATTCTTTTTCTTGCCAGTAATTCTATTACCCGAATGTATGGTTCGGGCTTTTTGAATAACGAGGCATAAAGCATTTCAAATTCATCATGTAGTTCTCCGTCAGGAGAGAAAACCAGTCTGTCAATCTCTGCCGTTATGCTTGTACCTTTTTGCAGCAGACTCCAATAATAAGGAATACCACCAAATACCATATAGGCTTCAAGCATCTGCTTGCGATTCAACACAAGACCTCTTGATTGAGCCAGCTTTTCACATAGCCCCAATGGGAATGGGCTGAGAGAAATGCGATGATTCAGACGATTATGCAGCCCCCCTTTGTTCTTAATGATTTTCTTTACCATCCAAGAGGTGCTACTTCCGCAAACGACAAAAACAATATCTTTTCGTGCAGATGCCCATCCATTCCAAAAAGATTCCAGTTCAGAAAGGAAACCAGAGCGTGGAGCATCCATCCATGGAAGTTCATCAAGGAAGATTACTTTCTTGCCATCAGGAAGGTTTGTGATGAAGCGTTTCAGTTCGCTGAAAGCATCACCCCAATTGGTCAATTCCGGAGTGTCTTTTTGCCCATGCTCTTTGAGGGCACGGCGAAAACGTACCAATTGTTTTCTTGCAGTCAGATTTGCAGCACCAGTATATTGGAATTCAAATTTGTTGTCAAAAGTTTCTCTGATGAGAAACGTCTTACCAACACGACGCCTTCCATATACAGCAATAAACTGAGAGTATTCCTCATTGAGAGCACCCAACAAAACTCCTTTTTCTTTTTCTCGACCTATTAGCATAACAAATTCGGGATTGGATTATGGCACAAAGGTAACGATTTTTCGTGAGAAAAACAGCGGAAACATGTAAAAAAGTTATGTTTCCGCTGTTTTATTAACGAAATTTTAACTATTGGATGTTTATTAGTATATTTCTCAGGTAATCGCTCTTGGCCTTTATAATATTCCGTTCTAACCAATAAATCGGTGATGCACCACAGCAGGAGCATCACCGATTTTAGTTCAATTCTTCAATTTTTCAATCCTTCAATTTTTCAATTCTTCACTTTTTTGTCTGACCAAGGATAACGCTAATTAATGCGGATTTGTCAACACTTATAGATGGAAAAACAAGTTTTTTTCAAAAAAACAGGCAAATCTTTTGGTAATTAGAAAATTATTTGTACCTTTGCACTACTAGAACCCGCCAAGCCTCTCAACGATGCTCAAATGTGCGGGTCGATTTATTTTTATACAATGAGCAATAGAATTTCATTTCAGAAACCATATACCAAAACCATATACCAATCCCTATGACCTTGTTCTGCGATTGCAACGGACTGTTGCGGCTTTCTTTAGGGATATACTGGATTTGATGTAAAAATTCGGGGACGAAGCATACGAAAGTGCTCCGTCCCCGAATGATATTGGGTGTAAGAATGTTTACTTAATCACGACCTTGAACTGCGTTTGAGTTCGTTCTTGCGTCCCTTTGGTTGCAAGCGGCATAGCCGAGCGCACGTTCGATAAAGCATGAGCATGCTCTGCTTTATGCTTACTTTTTCACGATCTTCTTGCCGCCCTTTATGTAGATGCCTGCCTTAGATGGCTTGCCATTCAAAGGACGACCACTCAGGTCGTAATATGTCACGCTGTCCACTTTTCCACCCTTGATGCTGATGATAGCTGTTGACTCGTCGTCATACTCCACCTCCAGCTCCACGTCGCAGGCGGGCATCTTGGCAAGTGTCCATGTTCCGTCGCCGTTATCGGTCAGCTCTACGCCCTCGGTGTAGGCGGTCTCCTCAGCGGTGGCGTAGGTGGTCTCGGCATCGGTCAGCGTCGAGTAGTTTGTCACGAGTGCCTGCTGGTCGGTGGTCAGCGCGTCGTAGGCCGTGCGTGCTGCGTCGATGAGGGTCTTGCTCTCAGGAGTGTAGGTCACGGTGCCGATGGCTGTTATCTTGGCGATGACTTCATCGGCTGCCATCTGGTCGAGTTCGGCATCGGTGTAGTATGTCACTTCCAGCTCGACGTCGTATTCGGGCATC
>JAEEHW010000150.1 GCA_016281055.1 Prevotella sp. | reverse complement strand
GTGACGGTGCACACGTAGTAGGCGAGCAGACAGCCACGACGGACAGCGTGACATTCGGTAACGTCCCCACCGGTGCACTATACATCCTGCATGACCTGACGAAAGGCAGGGAGGAACGTATTTTCACCTACGAGAACGGAGAAGTGAGGTGGTGGTGATGCAGTTCCGCATTTGGACGTGCAAAACAGGAAACGCCCGCAATCATTCTTCCTATGTTAAAAATGATTATTTTGCACGTTACAATGAAAAAAATTATTACCTTTGCAATTGGACCATTCGAAAAATCAAAAGTATGAAAAAGAAAAAATATACTCTTGACTTTATTGTAAAGTCAACGCTTTTTGTTACAATGTTTTTTGCTACATCCTATGCCACAGCAAAAAACTTCAACAAAAGCATCAAGAAAGTTGAAAACAATATTGTCTTCAATATATCAATAAATGTAAACCTTGACGTTGATGACACCGAACTGGAGACTGCCCTGGCAAAAGAGATGTTTCACCATGATGGGGACATCAAGGGAGCTTCAGAGGAATACCTAAAACAATATGCCAATGCAAAACGAGAAGATGCGGCAAAGAGAACCATACATATCACGGCACGACTGGTTGACAAAAGAGACTCCACAGGCTTGGTATGCGTGGCTTACACAAGTGCAGGCAAGGAACATATTGCCGACGTATCAAAAGAGAAGCATCTGACATACGACAGGAAGAACAGAAAAGTAGTGAAATTGTCAGACCTTATTTCTCCTGCGCTGTATGACTACATGAAGAAAGAGGGTGTTGACGCAGCAAATGTCACAGACCTCAAGACTGTCCTTTACACATATTCAGCAAAGTCTGACGTCAAGAACATAGACATCACGCCTTACAAGCTCTACAAACACATGACAGACTACGGACTCGAGCTGATAGGCATGAACAGAGCCCAAATAGAGCGTGAAATAGCAGAAGGCATTGATCTCAGCAAGGTATATGAAACAGCAGAGATAATGCCATCATTTCCCGGAGGTAAGGATGCGCTTATGAGATTCCTTAAAACCAACATGACATACCCTCCTGAAGCCGAAGAGAACGGCATACAGGGAATAGTAGCAGTATCCTTTATTGTTGCCAGTGACGGCAGCATCCACGATATTGCAATCTTGAAAAGCGTCAACCCTCTGCTCGATGCCGAGGCCCTGCACGTAGTAGAAAAAATGCCGAAATGGATTCCCGGCAAGAACAAAGGTCTTCCCGTAACCGTAAGGTACTCATTGCCTATAACCTTCAAACTGCAATAACAGAACACCTTTTTGATACACTCATGAACAATCTGAGAGAATATGCCATACAATGTTTCCGCGACGAGGCACAGGCGATACTCGACCTTATCCCGATGCTCGACGACAACTTCACGCGTGCCGTAGAGCTGATAATGGAGTGTAAGGGCAAAGTGATAGTAACCGGCGTGGGCAAGAGTGGACACGTCGGCGAGAAGATAGCAGCCACACTGGCATCGCTGGGCACGCCGTCGTTCTTCCTCAATCCGCTGGATGCCTATCACGGCGACCTCGGCATGATAGCCACAGGCGACGTAGTGATGGCCATCAGCTACAGCGGATATACCGACGAACTGCTGCGTTTCATACCGTTGCTGATAGAACGGAAGATTCCTATCATCGGTATCAGCGGCAACCCTGACTCACTGCTGGCACGTTATTCCGCCTGTCACCTCAACATACGCGTGGACCACGAAGCCGACCCTCTGAACCTTGCCCCCACCTCGTCAACAACGACGACGATGGTGATGGGCGATGCCTTGGCATGCGCATTGGTGCGGCTGCGCGATTTCCGTGCCAAGGACTTTGCACAGTTCCATCCTGGCGGTTCACTCGGCAAGCGACTGCTGTCGCACGCCCGCGACTATATGGTGAGCCACGACCTGCCCATCGTGCGCCCCGCCACGAAGGTGGTGGACGCCATCATAACCATCAGCAACGGCAAACTGGGACTTGCTATCGTCATGGATGACGAGGAGCACCTTGTCGGCATTATCACCGACGGTGACGTGCGCCGCGCCGTACAGAAGCATGGCCGCGAAATGTTTGACCTCACCGTGACCGACATTATGACCCCCCACCCCAAGACCATCAGCCCCGATGCCACTCTGTCAGACGTGGACACCATACTGCGCCGCTATAACATACACGCCCTTGTAGTGACCGACGGCAACGACAAGGTGGTCGGCATCATCGACTCGTTCAGGGTGATGAGCTGAACCTTAATGCACAATGCACAATTCATAATGCATAATTCATAATCTCCAAGACACCTATTTGAATAAACAACCATGCATTACGCAAATTGCGTAACGCAAGTTGCGTAATAATTTTTCTGAACGAAAAACTTGCACATTAAAATTTAATTATGTAATTTTGCATTATGCAAAAATACATAATGCAAAATTACATAATTCCATATAACACATGAACAAGCCGCGAAACCCGTTCATCATAGGAAAATACGTAAGCAAGGAATACTTCTGCGACAGGAAACAGGAGGTGAAGACATTGGCGCACCATGTAGAGAATGGGCGGAACGTCACAATAATGTCTGAACGCAGGTTGGGTAAAACCGGGCTGATAGAACACATGTTCGCCAATGGATATGTGAAGAAATATCATACGTTCCTTATAGACATTTACACATGCAAGAACCTACGCGAGATGGTATTTCTCTTGGCTAACGAGGTATTCAGGAAACTGGCGAAAAAACGTTCGTTACTCGAACGTCTGCTTGACATGGTAAAATCGATACAGACCACCGTCACATACAACATAGTGACAGGCGAACCGGAAGTAGGGCTTCGCCTCGGTGAGATAACGACACCAGAAGCGACACTTGACGAAATACTTGCTTACATGGAAGGAGCCGACATGCCATGCGTGGTTGCCATTGACGAGTTCCAGAAGATCACCTCGTTTGAGGAGGACAATATGGAAGCTCTGCTACGCACGAAGATACAGCGGTTGAAAAACACGCAGTTCATCTTTGCCGGCAGTGAGCGCCATCTGCTTGAAGGGATATTCAGCAACCCGGAACGTCCATTCTACAACAGTGTGGTATTCATGCAACTGCAGCCCATTGACAAGGGAGAATACATACGCTTCGCCCAGAAGATGTTCAAGATGTATAACAAATCAATACAAAAGGAACTGGCATCTGCAATATACGATTACTTCAAAGGTGTGACATGGTATCTGCAACTATCCATGAACGAGGCATTCACCATGGTGGAACAAGGCTCAGAGATTGGCATGGAAGCCTTCAGCCAGATTCTCACCAACATGGTTGACACCAAGCGCTTCACCTTTGAAGACCGCTATGCCACACTTACCGAAAGGCAAAAAAGCGTGTTGCTCGCCATAGCAGCGGAATATCCCACAACCCCCACACTGACGAGCAAGGATTTCATCGTGAAACACAACCTGAAAACAGCAAGCAGTGTACAAACCGCAGTCAAGGGACTGACAGAGAAAGGTTTGTTGTCAGAGCAGAACGGAACAAAGCAAGTCACCGACATTCTCTTTCTGCTATGGCTGAGGAACTACTGATCCAGAAGAACGACAAGGAGATTCACATCACCAAAAACAAAAGTACACATTCATGAACATAGCCATTATCATAGCCGGCGGTAGCGGCAACCGCATGGGGCAGGACATCCCCAAACAATTCATAAACGTATATGACAAGCCTGTGCTGATATATACGCTGGAAGGATTCCAGAAACATCCGCTGATAGATGCCATAGAAGTGGTGTGTATCAGTGGCTGGGAAAATATGGTGCAGGCATACGCCAACCAGTTCAACATCACAAAACTGAAATGGATAGTACCCGGAGGTAATTCGGCACAGGAAAGCATACGCAACGGAGTGTTCAACCTTGAAGGCAAATGTTCTGACAAAGACACCATCGTCATACACGACGGCATACGCCCCTTGGTTGACGACACCGTACTCACCGACGTAATCGAGAAAGCACAGAAGTATGGTAACGCCGTGACATCAATGCCATACAACGAACAGATATTCGTGGTAAGCAAGGACGACGAAAACACTACTACGCAATTCATTCCACGCGAAACGCTACGCCGCGTGTCCACACCACAGGCATACAACTTTGAACTTCTCAACGACAAATACCATGAAGCATTCGACAAGGGTATCGGTATCGTTGGCTCCCACTACACAAATACAATGATGGTGGAACTGGGAGTAAGACTCCACTTCGCAAAAGGGTCAGACAAGAACATAAAACTAACGACAAAAGACGACTTGGAACTGTTTAAGGGTTACCTGACTAAAGGTGACGACAAATGGATTAAATAATGAACAAGAAACATCCACTATACCAGGAAGACCTCCAAAATATTCTTTCCGTAAAAGGCTTAGAACGATTAGAAGGCAAGAACATACTAATAACAGGTGCCACAGGACTGATAGGCGTGCAGATGATTGATGCACTGATGATGCACGGAAATATAAACATCTATGCCGTAGGACGTGACAAGAAGAAGGCAGCCGAGCGACTTGGCGAATATTTCGACAAGCCAAACTTCACATTCATAGAGCAAGACGTCTGCAACGCTTTCGATGATTCACTTAAAGTCAATTACATCATTCCCTGCGCCAGCAACACACACCCACTGGCTTATTCGCAGTATCCTGTTGAAACAATGATGATAAACATTAAGGGTGCCGAACATGCCCTGAATCTTGCCGCACGATGCAAGGCAACAGTGCTGTACCCTTCCACGGTTGAAGTTTATGGCAACGCCCAAGGCAATGATGTATTCACAGAAGACTATACAGGAAAGCTCAACCTCTCCACAAGCCGCTCCTGCTATACTGAATCGAAGCGCAGTGCAGAGGCACTGTGTCAGTCATACATAGCGGAGAGAGGAGTTGACGTGAGGATTGTCAGGCTGAGCAGAATATTTGGCCCTACCATGCTGATGAGCGACAGTAAAGCATCATCGCAATTCATAAAGAAGGCCATAGCAAATGAAGACATAATACTGAAATCTGCAGGCAACCAGTTTTTCTCATACACATACGTCACCGATGCCGTAGCCGCCATGCTGCACATCATGATTAACGGAGAGTCAGGACAAGCCTACAACATAAGCAACGACGACTGTAACGTGCATTTGAAAGACTTTGCCGGTATATGCGCAGAATACAATGGAAAATCAGTAATATTCGACCTACCATCAGAGAGTGAGGCAAAGGGGTATTCCATTGCAACACAGGCAATACTTGACAACAAAAAACTCATAGAAAACGACTTCAAGCCAACATATAAATTCAAAAACGCAGTAGAAAGGACTATAACTATATTACGAGATGAAAAATCTTGAAACATACAGGCAGAAGAACATCGAAGCAATACACAAGAAGGAACTTGCCATACTATGTGCCATAAGAGATATATGCGACAGGCACAACATTGACTATTGGCTTGACGGCGGCACCTGTCTGGGGGCAGTTCGCCACGGTGGTTTCATACCATGGGACGATGACATCGACATTGCCATGCGCAAAGATGACATAAAGCGTTTTGTCGAGGCAGCAAAGACAGAATTGCCAGAAGGACTGTTCCTGCAAACAAGAGATACCGACCCGTCATACAACTCGCCCATAACGAAAGTAAGAGACACAAACTCTTTCATGGTAGAATATGGCGACGACTTTAGCAAACCATACCAGAAAGGTTTGTTTGTGGATATATTCCCGATGATACCATATCCCAATTTCTCAAGATCTGCATGCAAAAGAATTACAAAAGGCTACTGCAAAGCAAACGGGGTGCTCAACAAGCCACACACATACTCATGGCGCTCAGTAGCCGAACTGTTCTGGTTTGGTGCCAAGAAAGCCTGCTATCTTTTGTCATGGAAGATTTCCTGCCTTTTACATAAGAAAGGCACTTACTACAGCAACACACTTGCAGAAAACGGATATGGAATAATGCACCGCACCGATTCCATATTCCCCGTCAAGCCCATTGTATTCGAAGGGGAAACATTCAGCGGACCAGCCAATCCTGATGCTTACCTCACAGACCTTTACAAGGACTACATGCAACTACCACCGGAGGAAAAGCGAAAAGGACACGCTGTCTTCTATATCGATAAACTGGTATAAACACAAAAATGGTTGGAAGTATTTAATCACTTCCAACCATTTTCAGTTTATTTCCACCTATCGCCGAAGCCATCACAGAGAAACTACTGCCCACAGAACCATAGATGATATCAGTGGAGGCAAGCGTCCACATATCGACAAGACCATCACGAATGCCATCTACATTCGCACGGGTGGCAGGCCGTGCAGATGTAATGATACGGCTACCATATCGTGCAATAAGTGTCTGGCGTGTCGGTTCATCGTCTGTGGCAAGAAATATCTTCGTATCAGCATTGGCTGCTATTTCTGCATCTATATTCTCCATGAACTTCTCCAGCGGACTGTTCTTTATCGACACAGCGCTGTCTGTACGTCTTATGTGTGCACCTATCGTATGACCAGAGAATTGTACTTTGTATCTCTGCACCTCGTCCATCACAACATTAACGGGATGGAACAATTCGCGTATCAATGCTCCATAATCCTCAAAGGCACCAAATTTCATACAGCACGGCATTATGTTACGTCGTCCCTTAACAGCCCATGATTCAAAATCGAAACCATCGTTCACCATCTTGACGATATTCTCCTGACGAAGTACACTGTCATAAAGCATCTTCTGCGGTAACAGCGGCACCCACATATTCTTCTTGCGTGGACGGTCATAAACATAATACTCCCACCATGAGGCATCACGCAGTGTCACTCCGTTTACGGCAAAAGGGTTGAAGAGTTCGTCATAACGAGCCTCCATAGCCCATTCCCTAAACCACACTACATCTACCTTCACGCCAGTGCGACGTGCAAGGTTTACTGCAGAGGCTATTGTCTGCATTCTGTTTGCCGAACCGCCAAACGGTACGAATGTCAATTCATTGTTCATAATCATCTGGTTTCCTCTATTTTTATAACTTTGCCGTCTTTCCAACGCATTTCCTTTATTATTTTTCCTCCACGCAGTCGGACACCCTTGACATACCCGTTGCTCCACTGCTTCGGCAAAGCCGGGAGATATTCCGTCTTGCCGGTATGACTCTGAACCAACATCTCAATTATGCCGGCAGTGAAACCGAAATTTCCATCTATCTGGAACGGAGGATGAGCACACAGCATGTTAGGATATATTCCCCCATTACCCCATGCGATATTATTTTCTGAATTTATCGGATTAATGAAATTTGAAATCAAACGGTTGGCATGATTTCCGTCAAGCAATCGCGCCCAGAAGCAGAGTTTCCACGCAATGCTCCAACCCGTAGCATAATCTCCACGCCAGCGCATGGTCTCCTTTGCTGCCTTGAACAACCTGACACTGTCTTTCGTTATCAGTGAACCTGGGTATAACCCCCACAAATGCGACACATGGCGATGTTTGTCCTTTGGTGAATCCCAGTCTTCCACCCATTCCTGCAGTTGTCCGCGCTTGCCCACCTGCATCGGCATCAGACGTGAGCGCATATCAAGACACTGTTTTCTGAAGTCTGCATCCCTGCCAAGAATACAGGCAGCCTCCGAAACATGCGAGAATAAGGAGTACAGCATCTGATTGTCCATCGTCACACCTGCCTGCATGGTAACCAGTTCCTTGAGTTTTTTATTTCCTTTCTTCCTTTTCTTCGTAAGATGGGCCGGACCGTTTTCTGGCGACAAAGACGGACATACAACCATGCGACCAGTTCTTGGGTCTTCCACAAGGAAGTCAAGATAAAACTCAGCCGCACCACGCATACATTCATATACAGAAGCAAGATATTCCTTGTCTTGATTAAATTCATAATGTCGCCATAGATTCTCACACAGCCATGCACCAGCCATCGGCCACGCTCCGTAGCGAGGATGGCACACAGCCCCAGTCATGCGCCACAAATCAGTATTGTGATGCGCCACCCATCCACGACAGCCGTACATCACGCGTGCCGTTCCACGTCCATGCTCCGACATTTCCTGTGCCATTCTGATTAAAGGCTCGTCACATTCTGCAAGATTAGCCGTTTCGCATGGCCAGTAATTCATCTCCGTATTGACATTCAGCGTATAGTTGCAGTTCCACGAAGGATGCATGTCTTTGTTCCACTTGCCCTGCAGGTTAGTAGGCTGACAGCCTGGTTGCGATGATGATATCAGAAGATAACGTCCATACTGAAATAGCAATTCCACAAGTGACAAGTCGTGTGTACGTTTATAGTTCCTTATGCGCCAGTCAGTAGGTTTTGTATTTCCATTACATGCTGCGAGCCTCAACTCCATGCGGTCAAACTGTTTCTTGTATTGCCTAATATGTTCTTTACGCAACACACTGTAATCATACTCCTTGTTTATTATACTGTCAGCCTTAGCCACTTCATCACCGGATATGTCGTCATAACGGCGAAAGTTGGTGGCCATCGCAACATATATAGTCACAGCATCTGCATCCTTTACATAAACATGCTTCCCTCTATGCCACTGCCTGCCTCCCTCACTCACCACCTTTGCCCTTGTAGTGAAACGCAGGCGTTCCTCTCCCTGCCTTGCTAATGGACGTGTCTTTCCATTAAGTATCAGAACACCATCGCTGGTTTGGTATGAGATATCCCTGGTCACGGGATAGTCAAGGTAGGCAGTCAGGCTTACTCTTCCTGGTCTTGATGCCGTCACCCTGATTGCCATAACATTATTAGCAAGCGAGCAAAATGATTCCTCACGATATTCCACCCCACCCCTTTTGTATGTCACTACAGACAAGGCACTGTCAACATACAAGCAACGACGGTAGTGGCTCACACTTGTCTCATACCCTTTCCTGACATCATGCCGCAACAACAGAGTCCCTGCCGGCTGATAAGTAGCACCTTGCGGCATAGTGCTGTCCGCCCTTATATAGCGTTCCGCCAAAACCTGTGCAGAATCATTCTTTCCATCAAACACCAGACGGCGTATCTCATCCAGATGTTCACGACAAAGCGGATTGCCGTTATCGTATGGTCCTCCCTCGTATATGGTTTCCTCATTGAGATCGTAGCGCGACACACCCGCACCGCCATACGCCATAGCAGCTATATGCCCGTTGCCTATCGGGAGAGCTTCATTCCAATTTGCCGCCTCACGGTCATACCATAACACATCACGTTCATAGTGATTATTCTGACACGCACAGAGTATTACAACGAAAAACAGAATATACTTACGCATGACGCTTTCCCCTGACTATAATGCTTACCCTGTTCCAGGCAGCGTGTGCTATTTGCCTGACGTTTCCATGCCGCAGATTCAACCACAGTTCTTCTATGGAATACTGCACCTTACGCCAAGGGTTGTTCCACGCACGCTGCAGGTATGCACGTTTCTGATAACCGTAGTCCTCTTTCACTTCAGCAGGATGCGCAAGAGGGAACTCCATATCATGGCGCTGCATCGTGAACATACGGCGCATACGTTTGGGCATCAGTTCCAACTGAGTGGAATAGTGCGTGCCACTGTTCATACCAACGTTACTTATCATATTAACGCGCGGAACAATGGCAAGTCCGTCATTCACGAGCATATATGCCCAAAAGATACTCTCATAATACTGAACACCCGATGCGGCATGCTGGCGGGCAAAGTCCGGCATGTCGCTACGCTGGTGATACTGCTTCACCTTATCACACAATATGGCATATTTCTCTGGATTCCTGACAAAACTGTAGTCACCGTCCCAGTTATTCACCACACGCGCCCATGATGCCCAGCCCCAGATGGAGAACATACGAGTAAAGAAATAATCCCCGTTACATGATGACTGCTCGTCAGTATTGAAACCGGAAATCATCGTCACGCGTTCATCATGCTCATAGCGGTCAAGCATTTCCTTGCAAAAACGGAAGAAAGACTGTGAGGGTACATCGTCATCCTCTAGCACTATACACTTGTCTGTCAGAGAGAACGCCCACCGTTGCGACAGATATTCACTGGGATCGCAGCCATAATTCTTTGTCTGGTAATTACGGTGTACCTCGCACTGCCAGTCGATATTCTCATCACTGACCAGTTCACGGCACGCCAGAATACCCGGCATGTCGTTCTTTCCCTCACGCGGTCCGTCTTGATACAGGAACAGGCGCGCAGGACGAGCCTTCTTCACCTCTGCCCAAACCTGTGCAAAGTTGTCAGGACGAGCGTGAAAGAGCATCAGTACGGAAACATCAACCTCTGCTTGTTGCATAATCACTTCGATTTCATTTTCTATTCTGATAGCAAAGGTAGTAAAAAATTTGTATATGAGCAAAAAAAACACTAACTTTGCATACAACTTTCATACATCAACCATGACAGATGACAATAGTCTAAAACAGAAGACAGCCCGCGGATTGATATGGGGTGGTTTCAGTAACGGTATAGTACAGTTGCTCGGTGCACTGTTCGGCATCATACTTCTGAATCTGCTGACACCAGAAGACTATGGCAAGATTGCGGTACTCTTGATATTCTCGAGTATTGCCGCAAGTCTTCAGGAGAGCGGCTTCAATGCTGCACTCATAAACAAGAAAGAACCAACACACGATGAATACAACGCCGTGTTTTGGTTCAACATTATTGTAAGCATTTCCATATACGTCATACTATGGTTTGCCGCACCATACATTGCCGAGTTTTACCATGAGCCCGTGCTCTGCCCACTCGCCCGCTTGTTATTTCTTGGTTTCGTATTTTCCGCATTAGGCTCCGTACAACGAGCCTACATCATGGGACACTTGCTGGTAAAGCAGAACAGCATCACATTGATTGTGGCCCTGCTGGTTTCAAACATCATCGGTGTCACAATGGCGTTTCTCGGATTTGCATTCTGGGGACTGGCGACACAGGCGCTGGTATATGTGCTTGTCACCACTATATGCAACTGGTATGTGTCACCATGGAGGCCAACGCTGCATATTGACCTCAGACCTGCATGGAAGATGTTCTCATTTTCAAGCAAACTGCTTGTAACGAACCTCTTCAACCAACTCAACTCACAGGTATTCTCTTTCCTGCTCGGCCATTACTACAACACCAAAACCGCAGGCATATACAGCAATGCCCGCAAATGGAACGACATGGCGGTAAATACCATACAGGGCATGATGAGCGGTGTATCACAGCCAGTGCTGGCACAAGTGGCAGATGATGACGGACGCTACCGCATGGTATTCCGCAAGATGTTGCGTTTTGCAAGTTTCGTAAGTTTCCCCTGTATGCTGGGACTGGCACTAATAGCTCCAGAGTTCATCCTTATCACCGTCAGGAATAAATGGATAGAGAGTGCGCCAATACTGTCGCTGCTATGTATCTACGGTGCTTTCTACCCCATAACCATGCTATACAGCAACATGGCGATAAGCCGTGGAAAGTCCGGAATAAACATGTTCTGCACCATATCGCTCTGCATACTCGTATGGGCTGGACTTTTCCTCTTACACTCCTATGGCATGTATCCCATGATTATATATTTCGTCGCCATCAACTTATTGTGGCTCGTGGTATGGCAATGGTTCGCATGGAGGATGATTCGACTCTCATTCTGGGATGCAATGAAAGACGTACTACCATTTTTCTGTTTTGCAGCCGCAGTGATGGCTATCACATGGTTTGCCACACGAAACATTGAGAACATATACATCGCCATTGTAGCAAAGATAACACTCGCAGCTTTGCTCTACATTGGAATAACATACCTTAGCGGTGCCAGGATAATGCGAGAAAGCATAGAATACTTAAGAAAAAAATAATGCCATGCGTGTTTTCTTCTATCATACACAAGACATAAAGTTTATTCACAAAGAATGGAGCGAGGGAAGGTTTCCTGCTCACTTCCTATACGGAGCCACCCATTTGCCGCAGGAAGGCATCGACGTGGTATTTTACAAATACATTGATCGCCATGTGCCAAGGTTCTTGCGGATGATATACAACGCATGGCAGATACTGACCTGTCATGAGAAAATAGATGCAGTATATGCCACAAGGCACAACGGCATCGAGATAATAATACTGTTAAGGGCATTGGGACTGTACCGTAAACCCATCGTATGCTGGCACCACCAGCCAGTGGAAAACTCCGGCAATCCCCTGAAGGAACGAATTGCCCGTTTCTTCTATAGAGGCATCGACCACATGTTTTTCTTCAGTGACTACCTGAAGAATCGTTCGCTGGCCTCCGGCAGAATTACCACAAGCGGGACAGAACAATGTGCATGGGGTGCCGATATGGATTTTTACAATCGTCTGATGAACAACAATCCATGTACGAACCATGAAGGCTTTATCTCTACAGGCAAGGAAAACCGCGATATGCCGACACTGGTGGAAGCATTTGCCGGCACACCCGACCAGCATCTTGACTTATTCTCCACAGCTGACAGTGGTGGGGTGAACTACGAGCAAGTGTTCTCTACAACATCAATACCATCCAATGTAACCGTCAATATAAATCACGGCAAGAAACACCTCATGAATGAACTGGCCCATGAGATATGGAGACACAAAGCCATCTGCATCTGTTGCAAGGAAACAAACTATACCGTTGGCCTCACTACTCTTGTGGAGGCTCTCGCCTTTGGCCTGCCTGTCATAATATCAAAAAATCCTAACCAACCATTCGATGCCAGCGAAGAAGGGTGCGGCATCAGCGTACCTTACGGAGACACGGACGGCTGGAGGAAAGCCATACGCTTCATCGCTGACAATCCAGATGAAGCTGAGCGCATGGGAAAACGGGCTCATGAGATGGCCGAACAGACCTACAACATCTCACACACCGCCCACATCATAGCGGAGGCATTAAAGAAAGTGAATAATGATAAGGCGTAAGTTCCATGTCAAAAGGGAAACCGTCATACAAACAAGAAGCATGATGATTATTCTATATGCAAATACAAAACGCCTTAGTTTTTTCACAAGATATGCCACTGCCACTGGTATGACAAAAGCCCAGTGTGCCGTCATGATATAAACATCGGTAAGTGCAAAGCGCAATCCCACATGCAACAGCATATCAAACAGAAACGGCATCATGCACATCCACAGAAAACGCTGACGACAACCGACTACCACTCCGCAGAAGAACAACAGCAGTATAAGTGCTTCAACAATGTAGTTGTACCGGTTGGTGTATTTCACAATCACCGGACGTTCACCTATTATATTCGCATCACGGAGCAGGTAGTCCTCATGCAGTTGCAAACCTTCTCCATAGATATTCTCCACAAGTGTAGGCATAAGTGGTATCGTATTGTCGGTAAACTCAAAAAGAGGATTGTCAACCAGCTGCTTACTTACACGGGCTGCCAATTTCTTTTCCCTCTCTGCAACGTCCTTCTTGTAGCCCACGCTATCTTTACGCATGGCTTTTGCCTCTATGCGCTTTTGATACCGTTCTTCTTCCACGTTTGCATTATGTTCCTGATGAATATACAGTGCAGCGACTATCATCGTTGGAATGATATACAAGAGACTATGCTTGACAAATGCCCACACTCTTCCCTTTCTCAACCTGCATGCAGCATCCACAAGCCATATCTTTATGCCGTTGGTTGTGGATATTCCCGTACCGAAGAGATAGAGCAGCAGTACTTTCCATGTCGCAAGCTGCTTTCCTTGCTTCATAGCCTTGCCTGACAAATAAAGCATGAGCAACATCACCGTCATCGACAACAGCATGTGGTCTGGAGCAAATGTTGCCAGCATGACGTATGCAAAAGAATAGAAGAAGAAATTCAGCAACAGGCTTTCCGTCACTGTCATCATCTGCACCTTCCTGAATATCTTATAGAGGGTTACCCATGACAACGTGCTCAACAGCGTCCACACCACAGCAACTATGTAAATGGAAAAATTGATGCCGTATGCTTCCTTAAGGATATCGTTCAACTGTGCGAAAGGCCACATCATATACATCAGGGCAGGATGACGTAGGTGTGTGTAAAGGGGGCGCCACTGGGTAATCACAATATATGTAACCTGATCAAAACCAGAGAAGTCGAACCCGTGATGAAATGCAGACCATGGTCCTATATGCGTGTTGGTCCATTCATCCGGCGCATAAGCCAGCACCATACAGTTGAGACCTGCAAACAACATCAGTCCCAATAGTATTATAATTATAATTTCTAAATGTCTCCTCATAAACATCCTTCCTCAACTACATATAGAGGTAATACACCAACAATGACACATTCCACACCACGAGATACAGAGCCACCACGCCAAGTGCCCATGTCAATACAGTGCGATATTTCTCTTTGAGTGATTTCATAAGATATGCCATCGCTATCGGCAGTACAAAGAGGTAATGTGCCGACATTATGAATATCTCATTGATGCCGAATCCCAGTCCCATGTGCAACAGCATATCCATAAGGAAGAAAGACATCGCTGTCCATAGGAACAGCTGTCGTCTGCCGTACCATACGCCAATGAGGAACAATAGCACAAGCATAAATTCCACCACATAGTTGAACCAGTTTTTATAATGTACTACTATCGGGCGGTTCACCAACACATCTCCAAGCACATAATCCTCATGCAGCATGATGCCTTCCCCAAAAAGACATTCCACAGCAACATCCATGCGTGAAGTGGTGATGTCCGTCCAACGCATAAACTCTCCATTGGTTATGGGTTCACCGGTATGCTTGTACAATGCACTCATTTTGTATCGTCTGTCCTTGCGTGCTTTCTGTTCTGCCAGTGCACTGTCAACAGCAGCCTGCACAAGTACGCTGTCTTTTGTCTTAATGGTATCGAGCACTGCGGTACGTATCTTCTCCATCTGACGTTTCTCCGCCTTCACCTTCCTTTCATGGCGCGCCACTTCCTTGGGCCACACAAAATGTGCGTAACTCATCCTTGCGCTCGTCCATATCAAAGCAGAAGGCAGCAGCACAGCAAAAAGCAGGAACCGCCACTCGAAGAACCTGCGTCTGCGCGTCACCATGGCAGCAAGGAATATCTTCAAGCCGTTGTTGAGCGACACACCTGCCGTCAGCACAAACATCGCAATGGTCTGCCACATATTCAGCGCACTGCCGTTCTTCAGCTTCAAGCCACAAAGATATAACGTCAATGTAAGACAGAACATTGACATAATGAAATGATCTGGCACCAGTGCAGCAAGCATTATGTATGCAAACGAGAATGTCAATCCCGTCAACACACTTGCCTCAATCTTTTTTATCTCTATAATCTCCGTGAAGATTCTGTATATAAACAAAGCAGAATATAGTGCGCAGAATATCAGGAGACACGCAACAATCAAAATGGCACAGTTTACGCCCGTCAGCCATGTCAACAATTTGTTGAGCATACTCAACGGCCACATAAAATATGGCAGCAACGGATGACGATAAATATTGTAACCTATGCTCCAGTCTGTAACTACCGAATAGGTTATAGGATCAAAACCTGACACATGCCATCCCTTGATGAATTTCTGCCAAGTGTTGCTATCTACTCCCGTCAACGCACTCCAGTACCTTACAACATTGAGTGCATTGAGCAAAAAGAAAAACACTCCCGCCACAATTGCGAACAGCCGTTCCTCTCGACGTATTCTGAATATCTTACCTACCTTCAACATTCTTATAATTCATTTCACAATAACTCATGACTCATACAATCCAATATAGCGCTGTGCCACTGATTGCTCGGAATATTCCCGCAACACCTTTTCTCTTGCTGCCGCTCCCCACTGTTCCCTGTTGTCCAATACCATACGAATACCTTCGGCAAGGTCTGTTGCATCTTTATATCGTGCCACATAACCATTCTCCTTATGATTTATCATTTCAGGTATGCCCCCGACATTGAATCCAACGCATGGTGTACCACAGGCCATTGCCTCCATGATAGTATTTGGCAAATTGTCGTGCAACGAAGGGGTGACGAAAGCATCCACTGAAGCATACAACTCTGCCATATCCCTTTCATTGTCAATATATGGGATATCACGACCAAGGGCCACAATCTCCACATCATCAAGCATCTTTGCAGCCTCATCAAGATATCTTACGCCCTTGCGCTCGTCTGTGACTTTCTGTGCAACAAACAACACCCTGCGCTTGTTCTTGTGCGGTATCGGTCTAAAAACGCTTGTATCTATCGCATTGGGTATGCTGACGATTTTCTGTCCTACGGCCAAAGGCTTTGTTTCCGACAAGTGTTTCAACCACTCGCTGCATGCCACAAATGTTATGCAACCTTTGCCATACACCTGTTTCTTGCGTTCTATTATCTTCTTGTCATCAGCATTACGCACATCATTGTCATAGTAATGCTGCACACCGTCGAGTGGCCACTCATCGTGCATGGTCCACACCACACGCTTGCCACTCTTCACTATCTTTTCTATTATGCTTAGCGACAGAAATCCCTGATTCACCCAATGCAGATGTACCACATCTGCTTCTTTGTATTCCTGTGTCTTGGTTATGTCTTGTCCGCACATTGCTATGTCTGTCGCCCAGATATCTTTTGAAGAGAAGCCATTGCGCATCCATATCACACCACGCTCGATGATACTCGTCCACGACTGCTTGCGCATTCTCTGCGGTCCCCATGCAATATCACGACGACACAGCATGGTGGCATCCACCCCATTGCCACGCAAGGCATGGAGCAGTCGTGAGGCAGCTATCGCCGCGCCACCTGTACGTTCGTATGTGCTTAATATAAGTACTTTCATCTTATAATAAACAACCCTACCATTACACCCAATAGCACTCCCAATGAATTACACAATGCGTCAACCCAGTCACCGGAACGGCATGTTGTGAGATAGGCCTGCGCCAGTTCCACCAATACACCCATGACCACCGGGCATACCACACCGCCGATCCACAACCGCTGGGTTCTCCTTGCATTCTCATGCCTACGCCGGTATTCCCACCATATTGTAATAGTCAGTATGCCATACATCACAAAATGTGTCCACTTGTCTATGAGATTTATCTCATCAAGTGGTGTTTCAGGTATGGGTATCATACATACAACCCATATAACCAGCACAAGAAGGCACGAACATGGGTATTTCTTTATATATAAGGGTATATTCATTAAATCTGACCTGAATAATTCATATTAAAAAGAGAACGATATTTTGCATATGCCAAGAAACAACATCATCTTTGTAAGTTCTTAGTCAACAAATCAATACATACGTTCTTATATGCAAAGTTACTAAAAATAATCCAAAAACGGAAGGAAATGCCGAGAAATTTTCTTTCAATCCTGCAATTTCTGTTAAAACAGAGGCTATTCTCAACATACCACGACAACGCATGCTTTTTCTGGCTATCCGAATTATTCAGGCTAAGTCAACTTATTCAATATATATTTATCAAACAATAATGACAATGGATACAGACACACCATCAAGAACACCAGGCACAAAACGGCATTGACATAAGGATGCATGTCAATAGCCAATGTTGACAATATCTTGTTCCAATAGCCGATGAAAGGCATGTGCAAACAGAAAATAGTCAATGAGCATTGTCCTATCCTTGACAGTATGTTACCGACAGCATATCTCTCCAGATACTGCGAGAGTTTCATCACTACAAGACAGCCAACTACTGATGCCGGGATGAACAAGAATATATGGTTGCCATACACTCTGACTGATATGTTTACCGGTGCGCAGCAATGATAAAAGATGACATATAATGCACATAATATCACACACCACCAGATATTTATCTTCTTCATCAGTTCCAATTCCCTTACCTTTACCCCCAAATATATGAATGTAGCCATAAGGAATGCAGTGTCAATGCTCCACGGCAGCAGTATTGGCAAATAGGTCATCAGGTATGATATTATGATGTATATCGCCACTACCATCAGCTTATAAGTCTCTTTCTGACATTTCTCTATTATTTTGAACAACAGGAAAGCCACGAACATTGATGTGAGGAACCATAAAGGCCCGTTGTTGGAACGAAGGAAAAGGATATTGTCCTCAATGAATATCTGATACAGGCACCACCGGCTATAAAGCGCACCAATGAAATCTATGCTTTCGTGCGTTCCATTCAGGGCAAACAGTATTATTGTAAAAATAATGTATGGTATAATCAGTTTTTTGAACTTCTTGCTTATCTTCACTTCTCTGATTGTGCAATACCCGCTGACAACGAAGAAAACAGTTATAAAGAAAGGGGTGGCACGCTCAGCAAGCACACTGCATATATGGCTCAACATCACGAAGACAAGTCCTATGGCCTTTGAAATATCAATGAATTTCAGGCGATGCAAGGTCTTGTCATCTAAGTGTCTTTCTGGCTCTTCAGCAACAGCTTTTATTTTATTCTGCCCGCTCATTAAATAATCTTATACAGTAATAAATACAGAATACCTATGCAAAATTACATTTTTTTTTGTAATTTTGCAAATTAAGAAAGAAATAAAACAAATAACAAAGCATATTTCTGACATTATATAGTATGGCAAAGGCAAAATTCGCATCACGCATCGGTCTTATACTTGCAACAGCTGGTTCAGCCGTTGGTCTTGGCAACATCTGGCGTTTCCCCACCACCACTGGCGAGAACGGTGGAGCCGCTTTCATCTTCGTTTATATCATTTGCACTCTACTGCTGGGGTTGCCAGGCATGATGAGCGAATTCATCGTCGGGCGCAGTGGCGGATGCAATGCCATGCGGTCATACATGAAAGCAGGCCGACACAAACTCTGGGGTGGCATAGGTATCATAGGAATGCTCTGTGCCATCATCATTCTTGGTTTCTACAGTGTTGTGGCGGGCTGGTGCATATATTACCTGCTGCAGGCCATAATGGGAAATGTTCTTGGTGATGCACATACCATCAATAATAACTTCGAGTCTTTGGTAGGCAATGCATGGATACCGTCTGTCATGTCTGTCATCTTCATATTCCTGACGCACAGCATTGTTGTTCGCGGCGTGCAGGGCGGCATTGAGAAGGCTTCAAAATTGATGATGCCTCTGCTGTTCATCCTACTTATTGTCATCATCTGTGCTTCATGCTCACTGCCTGGCGCATGGCAGGGGGTGGAGTTTCTCTTCAAACCCGATTTCTCGAAAATTACTGGAAAGGTGGTGTTCGAGGCTCTCGGCCAGGCTTTCTTCTCCATCAGTCTCGGCACAGCATGCCTGTGTACATACGCTGCCTATTTCAAGGACGAGACAAACCTGTTGCGTTCATCTGCCGAGATTGCCTCCATCGACTGCGGCGTGGCAATCATGGCGGGACTTATGATTTTCCCAGCAGCGTTCTCAGTGGGGGTAAAGCCTGATGCCGGACCGAATCTTATCTTCCTGACACTGCCGAGCGTATTCACCGAGGCTTTCCCCCACCCTGTGGCATTCGTCGTGGCAATACTCTTTTTCTCCTTGCTGACCCTGGCAGCCCTTACCTCCACCATCTCCATGCATGAGATTGGCACCTCACTTCTCTCAGAGGAACTGCACATAGGGCGACACAAAGCAGCTATATGCGTCACCATCGTTTGCTGCATCATTGGCATACTGAGTGCCTTGAGCATGGGACCTGTGCCGATGGGAGTGATGGGCAAGAGTCTGTTCAGCAACTTCGATGCTCTTACCTCCAACATACTGTTGCCTTTCGGAGCCTTCATGACCACGCTGCTTGTGGGATGGCTGATGCCACGCCGCACAGTCATACGTCAGTTGAATTCCCACGGGCTCTATCCTTGGAAACGCATTGCTGTCAACATTTTCTTCATCCTCGTGCGCTTTGTATGCCCTATAGGCATTGCCATTACCTTCCTAAAACAGATAGGAATCATCTGAGCTTATTCTGGATTTGCTGACATTTAATCCCTCTGGGATCAGCAGTCGAGGAAACTTTCCGGCAGCCATACATTCTCCAACTCCTTCGCTTCTTCAAACAGCGGAGCTATCTCCTCCGGTGTAAAGCCTGCTATACCGCAGCCAATAGGGGTTACGAGGAAATTCTGTTCGGGATGCTGCTTGGCGAATGTTATAAACTCGTCAACATAGGGTTTTATTGTTTCCACCCCACCCTGCATTGTTGGGATGGCATACGACTGTCCCTGCAGTCCCACACCTTGTCCCCATACGGCACCGAAATTCTTGTAAGCCGCACGTGCAGCACCGCCACCGTGCCAGCCATCCAAATTGCTTCCAAACACGAACACTTCGTTCGGTTTCAGCGATGTCACCATCGCCGGTGTAATTCTTCTCATATCCATATTTCTTTCTGTTTCTTCCATAACAGCCATATCCATATCGGCATATATTGCACCACCCATATACCTTGGTGTCATGCCACATGACGGTGTTACGGTCTTACCATAATATATGCCATGACCATAGTTTTCTATCACAAATGGTATGACCACTTCATCCATCATCTTCTTTACACGCTGGTTTACAGCAGAGGGCGTCAAGCCGAACTGCGCCGCCGCTTCTTTCTGTTTGAAACCTGCATACAGCACCATGTGGGCTATCGCCTGCATAATGCGGTCGGAACCATAGTGCGCAGCTACAGCATCAGCCACCTGTAGCAGCAGTCCTTCTTCATGATCTGACGAGCGTACATAGTCAAGCACCGTACCAGAATCGCTCAACGTCTTACCATCAAACTCACGGTTGTATTCTTTCAATGCATCGAGCACCACAAAATGGAAACCGCGCGTCATCCATGTGGAGAGTGGAACATTATCTGGTTTGTCCAACAATGGCTTAAACTGGTGTTTCATCAAATGCAGGTAATACTCATGCGCCAATGAATAGAAATCCATACCCGCCTTCGAATGTAGATTATACTTACGGTCGAAGATGTGATATGCACGACGACAGTAACTATAGAAATATTTCTTAGTCACGTCGGCATCATAAGTGCACAGCAGCTTTATTATTCTTTCGTCGTCCATAATGCAAAGTTATATGTTTTTTTCCATAAAAAAAACTTTTTGCTCACCGTGTGCTTAATTTTTCCACATAAAATTCTTTTATATAGATAAAGACGTCTTTTAAAAACAATCCATGTTCAACAATCTAAAGAAAAGAAAGGGAAAACAAAATGAAAAACGAAACCGCAACAACACAGAAGAAGAGAGTTTTCAACCTTGTAATCGTTGACGAGTCTGGTTCTATGAGTATCATACAACGCGAGGCTCTCGCAGGCATGAACGAGACCATCACCACCTGTCAGACCATGCAGAAACAGCACCCAGACATAGAGCAGCGCCTCACATTGATAACCTTTGACAGCCAACACTTCAAGGTTCACTACGATAATGTCTGCGCCGACAACGCAAAACCACTGTCGTCTGCAAGCTATTGTCCCCGTGCCGCCACTCCACTATACGATGCCATCGGTCAGGGCATAGCCAAACTGAACGCCCAGACCACTGCCGACGATAATGTTTTGGTTACCATCATCACCGACGGAGAGGAGAACTGCAGCAAGGAATACAACCTCACCATGGTGAAAAACCTCATTGAGAAACTGAAGAAACAGGGATGGACCTTCACCCTCATCGGCACTGATAACCTCGACGTGGAGGGTATGGCTGGCAGCATGGCCATAGACAACCACCTTGCCTTCACTGAGGATGAGGAGTCAACACGACAGATGTTCCAACGCGATCGCAAAAGCCGCGCCCGTTATAACGGACAAATAGCCTGTGGTTGCGCAATGGCCTCCGGAACATATTTCGAGGAAGACTAACCTGTTATCTCTCGTAATCTACGAAAGCATATCGCTGGGCATGCTTCTCATCGGTGTCGTGTTCCTCACGGCTTACCTCATGCCAACCGTCGTATGATGGAAAGAACACATCGGCCTCAGCCGGCGTGTCGTCTATCTCCGTCAGGCATAGGCGGTCGGCCAGCGGCAGTGCCTGCTCATAGATGGAAGCCCCACCGATAACATACACATCTTCATCAACCGCACAGTGGCGCAATGCTTCGTCGAGCGATGCGAACACCTCACAGCCGGGCAGTTCTTTCACCGTGCGCGACACCACCACATTGCGGCGGTTGGGCAAAGCACCTTTGGGCAGGGAGTCAAAAGTCTTCCTGCCCATTATTATTGTGTGTCCTGTAGTCAATGCCTTGAACCTTTTCAAATCATTAGGCAACCAGTACAGCAGTTTGTTGTCGTTGCCGATGGCACGGTTGCGTGCCACGGCAGCAATAATGTTTATTCGCATATCTTCTTGGGGTACTTTTTTATTATTACTTCACTTTCCACACATTGAGTTTGATGCCACCTTGTGGACCGTCCATTGCCGGTTCGCAGAGGAACAGGGCATTGTTGAGCCATGCGTACTTGCTGTCTATTGGCGCTTCAAACTTTGGGGCGCAACGGAAATAGAAAGACGGCTTGCCGTCGGCATCTTTTCCACTGCATATAAGACCGCAGTTGCGGATGTGGATTGTGACACCGTCATCGGTTCTTATGCAGTAGATGGCCTCTATCTCTGTCCTGCCGGCTTCCATGTTCTGCAACTGGTAGTCAGCACCGCCTTCAAGCACCTCACCCTTGATGTTTGGTCCTTCAAATGTTCCTCCCGTGATGGGAACGATGAAACGGTTGCCCTTAGCTGTCTTTCCCACGCCGTATGCCTGGCCTAACTTCACGTTGAGGGTCATTACGTATTCCGTTTCGGGTCCTTTCGGAGTCTGTGCCCCTATTGACAGCACACTGACGAAAAGGGCGAATAATAGTGTTAAACTTCGCATAGTTTTAATCTTTTGTTTGGTTATTGCATTATCTTTTTTGTTACGGCCTTTTCATTTGAAAATCTTCACTCTCCATATTTATAATTCTTTCCATCGCTGGTTGTAAAGGTGATAGCCTCTATGGATGGTGCATCATAACGGATGCCTAACTGAGCTGTCTTGACTGCCTCTTCCTTAATGTCGTCAAAGGAAGCCTTGAAGGCCTCTGCCTCAGCGATAGGCACGGGCAACAGGAATATATTCCAAGGTGCCACACCAATACTGATGGGGAATGCTTCATTATCGGCGTCGTACTTCCCGATGGTCAGTTTCACGCCTCCCTTTGTCTTTTCGGCAAGATAGCGTTGTGGAGCATCGTCCATTATCTCACGCAGATACTCCTCCTGCAACTTCGCATCCTTCATGCGAGCCTCGAAGTGGTCAGTCTTCTCATACTCTCCCTTCTTGTCGATATACTTGGCTGCCTCCTGCTTGTACCAATCGGTATAGGAAATAGAGTTATATGTGCGAAGCGTTTCTTTCAGTTCATTATGACTACCGTAAATCAATGGAATAATAACACGTCCTTCATAATCTACAACCCCATATTTCCCGTTCAGCAACGCTTCCAGTTTGTTCTCGTTCAGTAGGTTTTCCAGTCTGTTGGTACCAAATATGTTTTTGTCATCATACTTGGTGAGTTCGTCATATTTCGTTAATCCTGGATTAGCAGGTTTTAAATCCCAACCATTATAGAGGTCGAAGCCATCAGCTTTCATCGCCTGGTAGAAGGAGCCCTTCCGATTAATCGCGTCATACTTGACAGGAATAATCATATCTACACGATAATCTTGGGAAACCACGCCTGTTGCAAGTCCGTTGGAGTCGTATGTGTACTTGTCACCGAACCATGCCAATACATATATTCCAACCTTTCCCCCTCTCTTGATATAATAACAACTTGTTTTATCATGATAACCTGTTGATCCATATTTATGCTGTATCAATTTCACCTCTTCTAACCATTCCACTTGGTCTTGGTCATTAATCTGAAACCAAGTTGAATCACGGTCAGATTTCCAAGCGCCTCCATCTGCATAGGGAATGCCATCTTTTGTATAGATAGCCCATTGGTTTAGTGCATAACATTTTATAAATGGCTTCCCGGTAGGATCGCCTGCAGGTGGCTCATAAAGTCGTAAAATATAATCATAGAAGAAATCGGATTTTTCATCATTTCGAATAATTATTTTGTCTCCTTCCTTTGGTTTTTTGTTAAACGGATTAATGACATAGTTTCCCGTCTTCGTATTCTTTATACCATAGGCAGTTTTTTTAGTTCGTCCAACCTTTACTTTGTCGCCTTTCACAACGGCATAGTCCCCTACATTCCAGAATCTTTCATCAGCACGGAACCTCTGTAATACTTTAGAATCCCATATCTTAGTATTCTTTATTTCCTCTGCCGTTTTTCGTGGCTTAGGTGTCGATGTACTCTGGCTTCCACTAGATATCATCCCCGAAAGCAGCGAACCAAGTGCCGAGGTGACAGCACTGGCAGCGGTATATGCAGTAGAACTGCTACCACTCGACTTATGCGACGAACCGCCCCCACCTTGTTCACGATAATGAGGGCACCAACTCTTATGCTGCCAAGGGTAGGTGACGTTGCCTTTTGTAATTCCACAACTAGGGCATGTCTTACGTGTTGTCGTGGAGTTAGATGAAGGAGTCTTTACTGCCTCTCCTTGACTGAGACCTGCACCCTGTGCCTGTGCGTATAGCGTTCCCATAACTAACGCCAACGTCCAAATAACTATTCTTTTCATAATACTTGATATTTATCGGTTAATAATAGGCTTTCTAATCCATTGGATCCTCAACCTTCAAATCTTCACTCTCCATATTTATAACTCTTTCCATCGCTGGTTGTAAAGGTGATTGCCTCTATGGATGGCGCATCATAACGGATGCCCAACTGAGCAGTCTTGGCTGCTTCTTCCTTGATGCTGTCGAAGGAAGCCTTGAAAGCTTCTGCCTCTGCGATGGGCACGGGCAAGAAGATGAAGTTCCAGGGTGCTACTCCAATACTGATGGGGAAGGCTTCATTGTCAGCATTGTACTGTCCGATGGTTAGCTTCACCCCACCCTTTGTCTTTTCGGCAAGATAGCGTTGTGGAGCATCATCCATTATCTCACGCAGATACTCCTCCTGCAACTTCGCATCCTTCATGCGAGCCTCGAAGTGGTCAGTCTTCTCATACTCGCCCTTCTTGCCGATATACTTGGCTGCCTCCTGCTTGTACCAGAGGGTGTAGGAGATGGTCTTATAGTAATCCATAAAATTGGTCCCCTTGCCATAAACAAGCGGTAGAACAATCTCTCCCTTAGAATTTACAAGACCATATCTTCCATTTATAGATGCAATGTACATTGTATTGTTTCCGACAACTCTCTTCTCCAGTGTATCAAACAGCTTCATTGCGTCATTTGCCTTAGTATAAGGCGTGTTATCGGAAAGATATTTATCGTGAAGATATAGGTCGAACTCCTTACCTATGTAAGCGCGTGAAGCATCCCCAATGGATACTATGCTGTCATACTGTATAGGGATACGCACCTTGCAGTATAGGTCTGTGGATCTGACTTCTCTTGTATAATCTGGCTTCTGCGAAATGGAATCGTAGTAGGGGTGGTCATAGTTCATCAGATAGTAGGCACCTACTTTCCCTCTTCTTTTTACAAGATTGTACGCGTAAGTTCCATTACGATCCAATGGCTCTAATTTCTCGTCATCGGTAATCAAGAACCAATGACAACTCACAGTTTCCCAATTTTTGTATTTCTCTCTATACTCTTTCATATAGTCCGCGAAGACGAAAGGCTTCCCACTGGGGTCTCCTTCAGGCGGCGGCAAGAGACGAATCTGAGCCAGTAAGAAATGTTTATCCTCTACATCTACAATCTTCTTTCCAAGGTGCAAACGACGATGGATACCATAGTCCCCCTCCTTATATTCTTTTTTATTTGGGTCGAGCACATAGTTTCCCGTCTTCTTGTTTATGATACCATACGCCTGACGACCTTCGTATTTATACTTTCCTTCCACCACGGCATAGTCGCCCACTTCCCAGAATTTCTCATCGGCAAGCATAGATTGAATTAACATGTGTCTACCACTTTTTACGCTTTCTTTAAGTTTTTTCTGCTCGGCTTCTTGCTTTTGCCTTACAGGCGAAGGAGAGATGCTTTTGCTTCCGCTCGAAATCATCCCCGAAAGCAGTGAGCCAAGGGCGGAAGTTGCCGCACTGGCAGCAGTGTAAGCTGTAGAACTGCTATTACCCGACTTATGCGATGAACCGCCACCGCCTTGTTCCCTATAATAAGGGCACCAACTTTCATGTTGCCACGCATAGGTGACGTTTCCTTTCGTGATACCACAACTGGGACATGTCTTGCGAGTAGTCGAAGGATTGGAGGTAGTCTGCTTTACTGCTTCCCCTTGACTGAGGCCTGCGCCCTGTGCCTGTGCGTACAGCGTTCCCATCACTAACGCCAACGTCCAAATAACTATTCTTTTCATAATACTTGATATTTATCGGTTATGGATTATAGGTTTCAAATACAAAGGTAATTAAAAATCCTTAACTACAAAATAATTCTTCATTTTTTTGCAAAAAAAATGAAGAATCAATCATTTCGATGTCTGATTGCCATTTTCTGAACACGGATAAAACCGATTGGACGGATTGGCTGCGCAGTGGGCTTTAGTAGATGAATAGAAGACAACACAGAAAACAATGACAACAAATGTATGACAAAAGTGATGTTTGAGAAAAAAGTTGTCCAAGTTGTCCTAAGTTGTCTTTAAAAATAGATAAAAGAACAGTGGTTCTGTTTTGACTGGTTTATCATGACATGTATTCCAATTTCTACGTCTTAACACTATAAAATACAAAAAGTTTGCTTCGGTACACAAGTTTGTGGTCCACAAACTTGTGTACCATGTTTTTTTTTTGTAACTTTGCACTCATAAACAATAACAGAACTCATCTTAAAACGCACATACTAATGGACAGAGCATTTATTTACGGCATGTCTGTGGAGGGAGACAACTTCACGGATAGAGTTGAAGAAACCAAAAGGCTGAAACTTGATTTTGAAAACGGAGTAAACGTTATTCTTGTGTCACCACGCAGAATAGGCAAGAGTTCAATAGTCAAGAAAGTCAAGTCGGAAATAACATCTCCGGAAATCAAGGTCGTCTTCATGGATATATATGACTGTCGCAGCGAATATGATTTTTACAACCGTTTTGCATCCGTGCTGATGAAAGAGACCGCAACAAAGACAGAACAGATAGTTGACAACATAAGACGATTTCTCGTCAGGCTGACGCCGAAAGTTTCATTTTCACCAGAACCGATGTCTGACATTTCTTTCTCGCTGGGTATCACGCCGCAAAACTATCAACCAGAAGAAATTCTGCAACTGCCGGAACTGATTGCTAAAGAAAAAGGCATACACATCGTTGTATGTATTGATGAATTTCAGCAGATTGGAGAATTCACAGACTCGCTCACGATACAAAAGCGCTTACGAGGTGTGTGGCAACACCAACGTAATGTTTCGTATTGCCTGTTCGGCAGCAAGAAACATCTGATGGTAAATCTTTTTCAGAACAGGAAGATGCCTTTCTATCAATTTGGTGAAATGATGTACTTAGGGAAGATAAACACAGAGGATTGGATACCATTCATCCGCTCCCGTTTCCAAAGCAAGGGCAAGAACATCTCTGATGAATTCGCACGCAGAATATGTGAGAAGGTAGAGAATGTGTCATCGTACGTACAGCAGTTGGCTTGGAATGTTCTGGCTCAGACGACAAAAAATACCACGGAAGCGGATTTCAATGCCGGGGTTGACGCACTGCTCGCACAGTGCTCCGGACTATTTGAGGAACAGCTGAGGGGATTGACCTCACATCAGATTAATTTCTTGCGAGCTGTGTGTGATGGTGTCAACACCGAGTTTGGCAGTAAAGCCGTGCTTGAGGAATACAACCTTGGCAGTAAATCCAACATCTCACGCCTAAAATCCTCGTTAATCGACCGTGAGCTGATAGAGTTTGATGGAGAAAAAGTTTATATAGAAGACCCTATATTCCGTATTTGGTTTCGCAAGACCAAACGCCTATGACAATGACAACATTTGTATGACGGAAGTGGTGTATGGGAAAAGTCTTCCCCCGTTGTCCTAAGTTGTCTTTAAAATAACGTGAACTCGACGAAATAATTTTTTTTATCGTTAATGTCGTTAATATAGACCATTAATGTCATTAATAACCATAGGGTAAAATGTTAATGGTATTAACGAATGAAATTGACGGCATTAACGTAAAAAGACAAAATTACCATTGTGTCTTACAGTGGACAAATGTCATTAATATGATTTCATCGAACTGACGTTAAAATAAGACGATGCAGATAATTTCATGCTATTTTTCTTTTATTATAACCTTTGGTTAGAAATCCAAAAAAATCTGAATCATAATACTTGGGCTTCGCACAGAAATATTTCTTATATAAGATTTTTATTTCGATTTTTAAAGGATTTCTTGCGAAGCAATCATAACAACATCAACTTAACTCTTTTTTCTAAATCTCCAATAGAGGAATGGGGATTTGTGAACAAATGACGCATGGGTTTGGGTGGCAAAATAGAGGTTAAAATAATTAACAATTCATAATTCATAATGCATAACCAGGTCAAACAGAACAAAAGGCGCGAACTGCACGCAAAAATTGTGCATTGTGCATTATGCATTGTGCATTGATTAGGTGGTAAAATGAATGCCTTTACATGGTAAAAGCTATCGTATTACACTGTAATAGCTATGCTTTTACAAGGAGAGGGGATTGCAGCAAAAACAAGAAGTAGGTTATGTTGCTGTGATACAGCAATATACTCTATAGCGAAATTTTGGCGTATTTGAGAGCAAAATACACTTTCATGATTTCTATCGCAAGGAAATGGCAGTCTATGACAACCGACTGCCAATTAAAACTATCAATAAATTACTCATCTAAACGTGAAACAAATGTCTCTTTGATTTGGTTATCTTTGTTTTTTTTCGTAAATTTGCATTCGTTTACTATTTTACTATACCAACCTTCAATACTACGATCGCAATAATGAAACATATAAACCACTTATTTGCCTTGGCTGTACTGTTCATATTGACAGCGCAGAATCTCCATGCCAACGATATAATGGTAGACAGCATCTGCTATAATTTCATTTCTACAACGGAAAAGGAAATTGGAGTGGAGCGTTGTTATTTAGACACGGTAATAATTCCAGAATCCATCACTTACAACGGTACCGTCTACAGAGTAACTTCCATAGAAGACAATGCATTTTTTTATAAGACAACTCTTAAGAAAATAACGATAGGAAAGAATGTAAAATCCATTGGCAAAAGAGCATTCTACAACTGTAGCGGAATAAAAAATATTACACTACCAAACAGTGTGACCACAATAGGAGAGTCCGCTTTTAATGGTTGCTCTGCATTGGGAAATATCACAATGGGAAAATCTGTGATAACCATTGGTGAGAAAGCTTTCTATAATTGCGCCCAACTGCAAAGCATTACAATTCCTGACAGCGTAAAGACATTGGGCATATCTGCATTTGAGAATTGTGGAAAAATGCAGAGTGTAATCTTAGGTAGCAGTCTCACAACTATAGCAGAGTCTGTTTTCAAAAATTGCAAGACATTACAAAGCATAAAAATCCCCGACAACATAAAAAGCATTGGTAAATTTGCTTTTGAGGATTGCGCCATGCTTCAAAGTATAGAATTAGGGAACCATGTAGAAACATTAGGCTATAGAGCTTTCTGTAAATGTTCCAAACTGCAAACTATAACTATACCTAATTGCGTAATAACTATAGAGGCATCAGCTTTTGAAGATTGCACAGAATTACAAAGTATAAATCTGAGCACCAACATAACAACTATAGGAGAATGCGCATTCAGGAATTGCACAGCATTATCAAACATAAAAATTCCAAACAACATAAAAAGCATAGAAAAAGAGACGTTCTATAATTGCTCAAACCTACAGACCGTACAGATAGGAGATGGCGTGGAAAACATAAAGGAAAGAGCTTTTAACTACTGCAGTTGTTTGCTTAGCATAGAGATACCTAACAATGTAAAGACCATTGGAGATGCCGTATTCTCACGTTGCACAAAACTGCAAATCGTGACAATGGGAAAGGGTATTGAGACTTTAGGATGCGCAGCTTTTAGCGAATGCCCCAACCTGCAAAGCGTTGATTTTGGTGTAAATTTAGTAACGATAGGCTGGGATGCCTTTAAAAATTGTCATGCTTTACCCTGCGTAAAAATCCCAGATAGTGTAAAGAAAATTGACGGATCGGCATTCTGGGGATGCTCAAACCTACAGGATGTAACAATTGGAAACAATGTAGAATTCATAGGCAATCACGCTTTTCGGAGCTGCGGTGCATTGCAAAACATAGTGATACCTAACAGTGTTGAAAGCCTTGGTAGTTACGCATTCGATGGATGTAGTGAATTGGTAAGCGTTGTAATAGGAGACAATACTAAAAGCATAGGCGAAAGAGCATTCTATTGGTGCTCCGAACTCAAAGACATAACCATAGGTAAAAACGTAAGAAGCATAGGAACTATGGCTTTTCAGTACTGTTATGCACTGCGTAACATAACAATACCCGACAATGTGGAAGTCATAGGTAGCTTAGCTTTCTATGACTGCGACAGACTGCAAAACGTAACATTAGGGAACAGCGTGGATAGCATAGGTCATGGGGCTTTCAGCGGATGTTACAGACTGCAAAGTATAGAAATACCAAACAGTACAAGAGTAATAGATTCATACGTTTTCGAATATTGCACTGCCTTACAGAACGTAACGATCGGAAACGGTGTGGAATACATAGGGGAAGGAGCATTCTACGACTGTCATGCCATACAAAGTTTGATATTACCAAATGTAAAATATATTGGAGATTGTGCATTCGACAGATGCTCAAATCTGCAAAACCTGACAATCGGAAACGGGGTTAAAACCATTAAATGGGGAGCTTTCTCAAGTTGTTCATCCTTAACAAACGTAATAATACCTGATGGCATAACCACAATCGAAGGGTGTACCTTTGATTTCTGTGCATCCTTACAAGATGTTAAAATCGGAAAAAATGTAGAAACCATTGGATACTCTGCTTTTTCTAATACGAACCTAAAAAACATTGTAATACCAAATAGTGTAAAAATCATCGGAGATGAGGCTTTTACATCCTGTCCTCTACAAAGTATTACTATAGGAGAAAGCGTCGAAACTATTGGTAAATCAGCTTTTTCTGATTCAAACTTACAATCCGTCGTGATACCTAATAGCGTGGTTTCTATTGGAGACAATGCATTTGATTACTGCACCCTTCTGGAAAATGTGACATTAGGAAGCGGTATTGAAAACATAGGAAAAAACACCTTCAGAGGTTGTGAAGCCTTGACCTGTTTTTCCACACGGACACAAAGTCCACCATTATGTGATGATGATGCTTTTTTCGAAATAGACAAGGAGTTGTGCACACTGTATGTTCCTGCAGGAACTCTTGAAACATATAAGAGCGCAGACCAATGGAAAGAATTCACCCACATTAAAGAAATTAGTGACGCAAACAGCGACGGCACAGTTTCCATGGCAGATGCGAATATTGTTGTCAACTATTTTCTTAACACTAACAAAAAGACAGTCAATGATATTGACACCATTGCAGCAGACGTTAATGGCGATGGTCAGATAACCATGGCCGATGCGAACCTAATAGTAAATACGTTCCTTAACAAACAGTAACCACGGAGAATAATAATGATTAGACATTCAACTTTACATACGAAGCTATGGGCGGTATTGTTCTTGATGTGCACCATGGAACTTGCTACATGGGGACAACCTAAGTGCAAACTCGTGGAGGTTGGCAAGGGCTACAGCCAGACATCAGTGAACACGGCTGTGTTTCGCAACAACTCGCTGGTGACACACGGCAACGAGCAGTATATCAGTTATTATGACGCTGAGGGATACGTGACGCTGGGCAAACGCAGGTTGGGCTCTACGGAGTGGCAGATACAGCGGTCGCAATACAAAGGCAAGGTGACCGACGGACACAATATCATAAGCATGATGGTGGACGGCGACGGCTACGTGCATGTGTCTTTCGATCACCACGGCAACCGACTGAACTACTGCCGCGGCATAGCACCGGGTTCGCTCACGCTGGGCGACAAGAAGGCGATGACCGGCGTGGACGAGGGCAACGTGACCTACCCGGAGTTCTATACGCTGAAGGGCGGTGACCTGCTCTTCGCATACCGTTCGGGAGCATCGGGCAGGGGTAACCTAGTGATGAACCGCTATGACCTGAAGACAAGGAAATGGACACGCGTGCAGGACGTGCTCATTGACGGAGAGAACGAGCGCAACGCCTATTGGCAGCTGTACGTTGACGAGCGCGGCGTGATACACCTCTCATGGGTGTGGCGCGAGACGTGGATGGTGGAGACGAACCACGACCTGTGCTATGCCAAGTCGGAGGACGGCGGCAAGACATGGAAGAAATCCACCGGCGAAGTGTATGACCTGCCCATACGCCTCGGCAATGCCGAATACGCCTGCCGCATACCGCAAGGCTCGGAACTGATAAACCAGACCAGCATGAGCACCGACAAGAAAGGGCATCCGTACATTGCCACTTACTGGCGGTCGGAGGACAGCGACGTGCCGCAGTACCGGCTGGTGTGGAACGACGGCCACGGCTGGAAGGACACGCAGGTATCATGCCGAAGGACGCCGTTCACGCTAAAGGGCGGCGGCACGAAGATGATACCCATAGCACGTCCGCGCATAGTGACCGACGGCAAGCGTGCATGGTACATCGTGCGCGACGAGGAGAGAGGCAGCAAGGTGGCGGTATATTACAACGATGACATGCGACATCTGACATGCGACACGGCGGCAGTAGGCTCATACTGGACATTCACCGACCTGACGGATTTTCCCGTCAACGCATGGGAACCGTCATACGACACCGAACTGTGGAAGAAGAGCAAACGGCTGCACCTGTTTGTGCAGGACACCCGTCAAGGCGACGGCGAGCGCACCGTGGCGGTGGAGCCGCAGCCCGTGTATGTCATGGAAGTGAAATAGGAGAACGGAAAATTCCGTGTGTTTTTCTTGCAGAATAAGGGAAAAATACGTAACTTTGCAGTCTGTTAGAACGACTAAACAACCAAAGATTTTGGATTACAAATATCTCAACAACATAAAATATCCCGCAGACCTGCGCAAACTTCCAGTGGAAGCATTGCCGGAGGTATGTTCTGAACTGCGTGACGACATAGTGAAGGAACTGTCTGTAAACCCCGGGCACCTGGCTTCCAGTCTTGGAGTGACCGAACTGACGGTGGCGCTGCACTATGTGTACAGCACCCCCGACGACCGCATAGTATGGGATGTGGGACATCAGGCTTACGGACACAAGATACTCACCGGACGACGCGAGGCATTCTGCACCAACAGAAAGTTGGGGGGACTGCATCCTTTTCCTTCGCCCGACGAGAGCGAATACGACACTTTCACCTGCGGACATGCCTCAAACAGCATCTCGGCAGCACTGGGCATGGCGGTGGCCGACGGACACAAGGGACTGGAGAGGCACGTAGTGGCAGTGATTGGTGACGGTTCGATGAGCGGCGGCCTGGCTTTCGAAGGACTCAACAATGTATCGTCGTCGCCCAACAACCTGCTCATCATACTCAACGACAACAATATGTCGATAGACCGCAGCGTGGGAGGCATGAAGCAATACCTGCTCACGCTGAACACGTCAGAGAGCTATAACCGCTGGCGCGACCGCGCTGCACGATGGCTGCGCGAGCACGGTATGCTGAACGAGAAACGCCGCCGCAAGACAATACGATTCAGCAACGCGGTAAAGTCGGCCCTGTCGCCACAGGCGAATATCTTTGAGGGCATGGACATAAGGTATTTCGGCCCCATAGACGGACACAACGTAAAGGAACTGGTGCGCGTGTTGCGCCAACTGAAGGACATGACCGGACCGAAACTGCTGCATATCCATACGGTGAAGGGCAAGGGGTATGAACCTGCCGAGAAGGCCGCCACGATATGGCATGCACCGGGCAAGTTCGACCCGGAGACCGGTGAACGGCAGAAGGTGGACACCACGGGGATGCCTCCGAAATACCAGGATGTGTTTGGCGAGACACTGGTGGAACTGGCAGAGGCCAACAGCAAGATAGTAGGCGTAACGCCAGCCATGCCCACAGGATGCAGCATGAACAAACTGATGAAAGCCATGCCTGAGCGGGCTTTCGACGTAGGCATAGCCGAAGGGCACGCCGTGACATTCTCCGGCGGCATGGCAAAGGAAGGACTGGTGCCGTTCTGCAACATATACAGCGCATTCGCACAACGTGCTTACGACAACATAATACACGACGTGGCAATACAACGGCTGAACGTGGTATTCTGCTTTGACCGCGCCGGAATCGTGGGAGAGGACGGAGCGACACACCACGGTGCCTTCGACCTTGCCGCACTGCGCCCGGTGCCAAACATCACCATCTGTGCGCCAATGAACGAGCATGAGCTGCGCCGAATGATGTTCACCGCCCAACAGCCCGACATGGGACCATTCGTGATAAGATACCCACGCGGACGAGGAATGCTGGCAGACTGGCGCTGTCCGCTCGAAACGCTGCCCATAGGCAAAGGACGCAAGATGCACGAGGGTACAGACGTGGCCGTGCTGTCGATAGGACATATAGGCAACAACGTAACATGTGCAATAGAGGCTGTCGGGGAAGTGTCGGTGGCTCACTATGACATGCGTTTCCTCAAGCCCATAGACACGGAGATTCTCGACTATGTAGGAAAGAACTACAGACACGTAATAACCGTAGAGGACGGTGTGCGCAACGGAGGTCTCGGCTCTGCCGTGGTGGAATATTTCGCCGACAAGGGATACGAAGCGAGAGTGACACGCCTCGGAATGCCCACAGACAGTTTTGTGGAGCACGGCACCGTAGCCGAACTGCAACACATCGTGGGAATAGACGCCGAAGGAATAGCGGAGAGCATCAGGCAGTGCACGGCACATGATGCGTAGGCCGGACGGCGCACGGAATCCACAATATGAAGACCATCATTTTCGGATTACACATATATAATCATGCATCGTAAGAAATGAAGATTATCATCGCAGGCGCATACGCCATAGGAAACTATCTGGCTTCGCTGCTCAACCGTACCAGCGAGGACATAACCATCATCGACGACAACGAGGAAGCACTCAGCAGCATCAACTCTGACCTCGACGTGCTGACGATGCATGCATCGCCCGTCAGCATAGAGGCTCTGCGCGAGATTGACGTGGCTCACGCCGACTTGTTCATTGCCGTAACGCTGAACCAGGAGGTCAATGTCACATCGTGCGCCCTGGCAAAGTCGCTCGGCGCGAAACATACCGTGGCAAGGGTAGAGGAATATGAATATGCCAAAGCGAAAAACAAGGATGTATTGCAGAGGATGGGTGTTGACTCCGTCATCTACCCTGAAATGCTGGCGGCACATGACATCATCAACGGTCTGAAGATGTCGTGGGTGAGGCAGCGATGGGACGTGCACGACGGTGCCCTCATCATGCTCGGCATAAAACTGCGCGAGGGATGCACCATACTCAACCGTCCACTGAAGGAACTGATAGGTCCGGAGGACCCTTATCACATAGTGGCCATAAAACGCGGCAACGAGACAATAATACCCGGTGGCATGGACACCCTGCAGCTCTATGACCTGGCATACTTCATGACCACAAAGGAATCAATACCACTGGTGCGTCACATAGTGGGCAAGGAGGATTATGCCGACGTGAGCAAGGTGATGATCATGGGCGGTGGCAAGACGGCAGTCAGAGTGGCGCACGTCATGCCCGAATACATGAAATACAAGATAATAGAGATGGATGCCGCACGCTGCGAGCGTTTGACCGACCTGCTGCCGCAAACCGCAGAATACGTCATAAACGGCGATGCCCGCGACACCTCGCTGCTCATGGAAGAGGGCATACGAAGCACACAGGCATTTGTAGCGCTGACAGGCAGCAGTGAGACGAATATACTGGCTTGTCTGGCGGCAAAGCGCAACGGTGTGCGCAAAACCGTGGCGGTGATAGAGAATCTTGACTATGTGGACATGGCAGAGAGTCTTGACATAGGTACCATAATAAACAAGAAGGCCATCGCCGCCTCGCGTATCTATGAGGCTCTGCTTGAGGGCAAGGCCAACAATGTGCGTTTCCTGATGCAGGCAAAGGCTGACGTGGCGGAATTTACTGCCATGCCGGGCTCACGCATCACGAAGAAGAAGATTTACGAACTCGGACTGCCCAAGGGCATCACCTTCGGCGGCTTGGTAAGAAATGGCGAGGGAATACTTGTTTCAGGCGGCACGCAGGTGCAGGAGGGCGACATCGTGGTGGTATTCTGTCACAATGCCGACATGAAACGTATAGAGAAACTGTTTAATTAGGTTTTAGGTTCCTGAAGAGACAAAGGGAGTAAAGAGGAGTTAAGGGGAGTAAGAGGGGAGTTAAGGGACATTACGTTTGCTTATTCATATACTTATTCGTATAGTCTAATACATTTGTCCCTTAACTCCCCTCTTACTCCCCTTAACTCCCCCCTAAAACATCCCAAAAAAGAATCCCCCGTTCATCCAATCGGAAGAACGGGGGATAAATCATTATTTGGTTATTCCTACCAACTCTACAGTGAATATCAGTGTGGAGTAAGGAGGAATCCTCTGGCCCTGTCCACGCTCGCCGTATGCGAGGTCATAAGGGATGTAGAACTCAAACTTAGAACCTACAGGCATCAACTGCAGACCCTCGGTCCAACCCTTGATGACTTGGTTGCACTTGAACTTAGAAGTCTGAGGATTGCGCTTGTAGCTTGAATCGAATACTGTACCGTCAATGAGCTTGCCCTCATACTTTACTTCTACTTCCTGATCAGCAGTAGGACGTTCGCCGGTTCCCATGGTGACAACCTTGTACTGCAGGCCTGAAGCTGTGGTAACGACACCCTGCTTGGTCTGGTTTTCCTTCAACCATGCAGCGTTGTCTTCCTTGATTTTAGCTTCCTTGATTTTCCTGTCAGCCTCAAACTTGGTCTGGAAGAATTTACCTGCACTTTCCATATTGAAACGTGACGTATCGTTAGAGAGAGCGGCAATAAAACCATTATAGAACAGGTCACGGGAGATGTTGTCAGGAGTTCCTTCGAGTTCCTTGTTCATACCCTTGATCATACGATCCTCTATCAACTGTGCTATCTGAGCGCCTGCCATACGGGCAACATAACGAGGGTCGTTGATATTTTCCTTTGCATCACGCAGTCCCTGTATGAAATCAGCCATATAAGTGGTATCAACGCTATACTGCTGCTGCAGATATGGAATAAGACCATTCGTCTGAGCATAACCAGCGGCATAGCTCAAAGAGTCGCTGCTGCTCTTAATGTTTACACTACCATTGGTCTGTGCTGTGGCTGCTGTAGCTGCATCAGCCTTGCCAGCCTTTGGCTTTGCAGTCATGCCTGTGGCAACTGCCAGCATAACAGCAAAAAACAATATCTTTTTCATGTTACTTTATGTTTTTACTATTTGAAAAATTACCATATACTGTTTATTCACTTAGGGAATAATAGTATATGGTAAAATATAAATTGTAAAATTACTTAACGCTGATAAGTTCTATAGTGAACACAAGGGTAGAGAATGGCTTGATGTCCTGACCCTGTGCACGCTCACCGTATGCAAGGTTCTGAGGAATATAAACCTCCCACTTAGAGCCGGCTGGCATGTGAGTAAGAGCGTCTGTCCAACCCTTGATAACCTGGTTGCAACGCATTGTGACAGGCTCGCCACGCTTGTAGCTTGAATCGAACACCTTACCGTCGATGGTCTTGCCCTCATAGTGAACCATAACCGTAGAGGTGTCAGCAGGAACTGTTCCGTTGCCAGCCTTCAGCACCTTATACTGTACACCGCTTGGCAGTGTAACGACACCCTGCTGCTTCTTGTTCTTGGCAAGGAATTCCTCGTTCTTCTTCTTGTAGTCGCCATACTGCTTCTCCATGTTTGAAGCCTTGACAGAGTGCATCTTTGACTCCATGGTCAGACGAGCCTGCTCAAGTGTCATCAGCTGCTTCTTGCCTGTGATACCAGAAACGAAACCTGCCAGGAGGTTCTTCAGAGAAATAGTCTGAGTAGAATCAGCACCGAAGAGCTCGTAGTTCAAACCCTGAACCATCTGACCACCGATCTGCTGACCAATCTGCACGCCTGCATAGTAGGCAGCCTTCTTCTTGTCGTCACCAGCAGTAGCACCTGCATTGAGACCCTTGATGAATTCGTCGATGTAAGCGGTATCAACACCTACGCGCTGTACGAGATACTCCTTAAGACCGTCACTCTGGGTCATGCCCACTGCATAGCTCAGTGTGTCGATGTCACTCTTCAGATTGGCACTTGGAGTGCCGTTACCACATGATGTGAATGCAGCCGCTGCAATGGCAACGCATGCTGCAAGTGTAAATTTCTTCATTTTTTGTTTTTATTGTTATTTATATTCAGTTACAATATAATTGAGCATCGTGATTATTTCACAGCAATCAGCTCTACGTCAAATATCAGTGCTGCGTATGGAGGTATGGCACCTGCTGCACCTGCCTCACCGTATGCTAGGTGATAAGGAATGAAGAAACGGTACTTGCCGCCTTCCTTCATCAACTGCAGTCCCTCTGTCCAGCCCTTAATGACTCCGCCCAACGGGAATGTTGCAGTCTGGCCACGCTGTATGCTGGAATCAAACACAGTGCCGTCGATGAGGAAACCTTCATAGTGGCACTCCACACTGTCGGTAGCCTTCGGAGACTTGCCGGTGCCTTCCTTAAGCACCATATACTGCAAACCTGAAGCGGTGGTGATGACACCTTCCTTCTTGGCATTCTCAGCAAGATAAGCCTCGCCCTCTGCCTTCTTCGCCTTTCCTATCTCGGCAGCCTTGGCACGCTGCACCTTCTCCTGCTCTGCGAAGAATTCCTGCGCCAGTTTCTGAGCCTCGGCATCGTTCAACTGCGGCTTGCCTGCCACGCAGTCCTTAATGGCCTGTGCAAAATCATCAAAATTAAGTTTGTCAGCACCCATGTCCTTCAGCTGACGTCCGATACCCATACCAAGGGCATAACTTGTCTTGTCCATCTTTTATCTTTTATTTTCCTTATATATATGCTCTAAGATATTTTTCCGTGCAAAGTTACACATTTTTTCTCAAACCAAGAACTTTCTTGCGTAAATTTAATACAATTTATTATAATTCTTTGCATTATTCAACTTAATTATTTTGTCGGATAAAAAAAAAAGAGTACTTTTACACCATAAATCAATGTATGACTATGGAAAAGAAGAAAATAGTGGTGCTTACCGGTGCAGGCATGTCGGTGGAAAGCGGTTTGAGTACATTCCGCGATGCAGGTGGTTTGTGGGACAACTATCCAGTAGAACGCGTGGCAACACACGAGGGATGGGAAGCAAACCCAAACTACGTCAATGACTTCTATAACATGCTGCGCGTGAAATACAAGGATGTGCAGCCATGCGAGGGACACCGACTGTTGGCTGAAATGGAGAAGGACTACGACGTAACCGTGGTTACACAGAATGTTGATGCCCTGCATGAAGCCGCCGGTTCAACAAAAGTCATACACCTGCATGGCGAGATGATGAAGATGTGCAGCAGTCGCGATGTTGACAATCCTCGATACCACATAAGCCTACCACACACGGGTTTTGGTGACACCGGCCTTGAGGTTCCGCATGACGAGAAGGCCGCTGACGGTTCGCTGTTGCGCCCGTTCATCGTGTTCTTTGGTGAGAACGTGCCAAACCTCTACGATGCAGCTCAGGAGGCACAGAAGGCTGATGTGTTCGTAATCATAGGCACATCGCTCAATGTATATCCTGCAGCCGGACTGGTACAGTACGCAAAGCCCGGTATCCCCGTATATCTGATAGACCCCAAGCCTGTAGCCACAAGAGCTAATGTAACGCAGTTTGAATGTGGAGCAAGCGAAGGAGTAAAGAAATTAATTGAAGTATTAAAGAAGGCGTAAAGAAATTAAACGAAGCATTAAAGAAATAAAGATGAAGATTTTAATAATGAATGGTCCCAACCTTAATCTATTGGGTGTAAGGGAACCAGGTATATATGGCAACAGCTCATTTGAGAGTTATCTGCCGAAGTTGCGTGAGCGTTATCCTAACGTGGAGATAGAATACTATCAAAGCAACATCGAGGGTGAGATGATAAACAAACTGCAGGAAGTGGGCACATGCCTCGCTGAAAATAATGGCGGCATATATGACGGTGTAATACTAAACGCTGGTGCCTACACACATACCTCCGTGGCGCTGCACGACTGCATACGTTCCCTGGAATGCCCTGTCATAGAAGTACACATAAGCAACGTACATCAGCGTGAGGAGTTCCGCCACCATTCATTCCTCTCCCCTGCCTGCAAAGGTGTCATCTGCGGCTTCGGCCTAGACAGCTACAGGTTGGCATTAGAAGGACTGATTGAAAACAATCAATAAGCTCATTATTCACTATTAAATAATAAACAAAAAGGCATTCCAAAACTTGCTACCACATCTGACAGCAAAGTTTGGAATGCCTTTTCATTAGGAAACAATAAACATCGTTTTTATTACTCCCCCACTACACCGACACAAGTTCAATCTTCATCCATAAGGTTTTCCTCATGCTCATGTGTGAGCTCCAACGCTCCATTCTTCCATTCCCACTTCTGCACAGTGATGTGAGGTGTTTCTATTATAAAACCATTAATACAACGATTTTCTGGGTCGGGGGTTGCATTGACAATGTTGCAGTAATCTTCTACTTCCACGAATTCCTGTTTGTCTTTGTTCCACAACAAACCAGCATAGAACATATTTGTACCAGTACCATTGAGTAAACCAAGCTCAACCTGCAAATCATCTACACCATCAAAATCAATGTCCACATCACTTGTTTCACCACCAGTGAAAGACTCTACAGGCCAGGGCATAGCAATCCTTATCTTCTTTTCTAATCCATTTGCCAGCCGATAACTTACTATCACAGAACCAATATCTCCATCCTCATCATTCTGAGGCGTAACAGATATAACTGTCACATCAGCCCTACCAGCTGCACGATTAGCCTTAGCATTTGCTTCTACATCATTCGTCTGAGCATGCCCCATCAATGTAAAAACGAATAAAGTTGCAATAAAGAAAAAACATCTCATATTCTTCACTTTACTATATTTATAAATTATACAATTCTAACTTTCAACTGCAAATTTACAAAAAATAGTAATAACAACAAAGAAAAAAGATAAAAAATAAGATTACGCAGGAATACAAAAGGAATAACACAGGAACACTAAGAGAAACTACTATAGCCACTATAACTAAATATTACTACTATAGTCACTATAACTAACTATTACTACTATAGTCACTATTACAACTATAGCCACTATAACTAGGCAAAGCCATGAAAACAAAAAAAGACCCTGGAAAACATTTCTGTTATCCAGAGTCTTCTGTAAAAGGAGGCGGCTTCCTACTCTCCCACATTGCATTGCAGTACCATCGGCGCAAACGGGCTTAACTTCTCTGTTCGG
>JAEEHW010000149.1 GCA_016281055.1 Prevotella sp. | reverse complement strand
GTGACGGTGCACACGTAGTAGGCGAGCAGACAGCCACGACGGACAGCGTGACATTCGGTAACGTCCCCACCGGTGCACTATACATCCTGCATGACCTGACGAAAGGCAGGGAGGAACGTATTTTCACCTACGAGAACGGAGGAGTGAGGTGGTGGTAGGTGATATTCTGTAATGTATATATGAAAAAGGCTGTGTACATTCGGAGATGTCACAGCCTTTTTCATATATAGTGTGTATAGAGTTTATTTCAGGATGAAGTCGAGTGTTTGAAGGTCTTCGTCGCGCGATGAAGTGCCATAAAGTATCTGGTAGCGACCAGGACGTGGTGAAAGCTCATCAATGTCAGAGTTGTAGTATTCGAAGGCCTCACTGTCGAGACTGATAGAGGCTTGTTTCGTTTCACCAGGATTTAGACTTAGTTTTTGGAAACCACGCAGTGACTTGATGGGGGCTTCGGGGTAGTCGAGAGCCTTTACATATACCTGTACGGTCTCTGTACCTGCGCGCTGGCCAGTGTTGGTGACTGGTGCGGTGAGCGTGCACAGGTTTTTTCCCACTTCGCTTGATGCATTGGAGACTACAGAGAGTTCTCCTTTGCCTACGGTGAAGGTGGTATAGCTGAGTCCATAACCGAAGGCATATTGTGGTTTACCGGTGAAGTAACGGTAAGTGCGGTTCTTCATCGAGTAGTCGAGGAAGTCAGGCAGGTCGTTTGTGGAGCGATAGAATGTTATAGGCAACTTTCCGCCAGGTGTGTAGTCACCGAAGATTACCTCTGCAAGTGCTTTTGCTCCGCCCTGACCGGGATACCATGCCTGCAACAAAGCATCATACTGTCCTTCAACGCTGCCAAATGCTATGGCAGAGCCGCTGCAGTTGACGAATATGACGGGACGTCCCGTATCGTGCATAGCCTTGACAAGACGTTGCTGTACGGATGGCAGTTCAATATCCTGCTTGTCGCCGCCTTCGCCTTCCATTCTTGGTGAGATGCCTCCAATGATGATGATGGCATCAGCTTCCTTTGACTGCTTGGCAAGTTCAGAGAAATCTACCAATACACGTTCGCAGATGTCACCGCGCAACATGGCAAACTGTCCGTCACCATGGCGGTATTCTATGCAGACATCGTATTTCTTGCCTTTCTCAACAAGGAATGACTTGTATTCAGCCTGACGACGGAAGCCAAAGCCACGGCGGCCTCCGCCCTTTGATTCTTCAATTACCTTGCCATTAACCTTGAGTGTATAGCCGTTGTCTGTGGACAGCGTGTATTTCATCTCACCGGTGAATGTTGCTTTGTAGGTGCCGCTGATGCGTACGGAGAGAGTGTCGCGGTTAACACCCTGGGCAAATCCCCATGCACCGAATGTGGAGAAGTTAAGCTCGTTGTAGTATTCTGTCTTGGCAGGTTTGCCGCTTAGCTCCTTGTTGTTGAAAAATTCCACTTTCACACCTTTGCCGCCATTGAAGTCAGGCAGGTGGTGTATGGTTTGGTAGTCATCGTTGAGCTCGCAGGCCTTGTTATATATAACCTTGGCATCTGGTACAGCATTTCGGATTCCCTCGAGCAGTGAGTGTTGGTGCGCTTCTGTTGGCGTGCCGCCATAGTTTCCGTTCAGTAGATTCACATCGTCAGCGTTGGGACCAACTACGGCTATTGTCTTGATGGATTTTGACAATGGCAGTACGGCATTTTTGTTCTCCAACAGCACCATAGCTTCTCTTGCGGCCTGTGTTGCCAGCATATCGTGTTCTTCACTGCTGATTGATGATGCAGGTATATTTGCCCATGGTATCATCTCTGCAGGATCAAACATGCCCAGTTCAAAACGTCCCATGAGTGTTTTGCGTAGGTGTTGGTCGAGGTCACTCTCTTTGATGTATCCTTTCTGCAATCCTTCGGTCAGGCTCATGAAAACCTTACCGCACTCCAGGTCAGTGCCGTTGAGTACGGCGTCAACGCTGGCGCTGAGAGGGTCGCTGTGTGTTTCGTGCTGTCCTTTGTTATAGAAATTGTTGATGGCATCACAGTCAGTCACCACCAGACCGTCATAGCCCCATTTGTTGCGTAGAATGTCAATAAGCAGGCGGTCGCTGGTACAGCAAGGCTTGCCTTCAAAACGCTGGTATGCGCACATCACCTCGCGTACATTTCCTTTCTTTACCAGTGCTTTGAAGGCCGGCAGGTATGTTTCCCATAAATCCCTGTTGGAAGGCTCTACATTCATGGAGTGTCGGAGAGGTTCGGGACCGCTGTGTACAGCGTAGTGTTTTGCACATGCATGGGTTTTATAATACGTTTTATTCTGGGTGGTATATGGCTCCTGCATGCCTAATACGGTCTGTACGCCCAGTACTGCGTTCAGATAAGGATCTTCACCGCATGTCTCCTGTCCTCGTCCCCATCGTGGATCACGGAAAATGTTGACATTTGGACACCAGAATGTTAGTTCAGGATTGCCTGGGTAATATGTCACTCCCATAGGAATATTGAAAATGTTGTGGTCAGAGCGGTTCCAGTTGGCACGAGCCTCATCGCTCACCTGTGAGAAGACGTTGCGAACAAGTTGTTCGCTGAAAGCCGCAGCTAAGCCAATGGGTTGTGGATATACTGTGTAGCCTCCTTGACGTACACCGTGGCATGCCTCGCTCCACCAGTTGTATGATGGTATTCCGAGTCTGTCAACCGAAGCCGATTTGTTCATCATTAGTCCTACTTTCTCTTCAGGCGTGAGCAGTGAGAGTAGGTTTTCTACACGTTCCTGATACGTTAGTTTTGGATTTTGAAACGGGAATTTCTCCTGTGCTTGCATCGGAGTCGAGGCAAACAAGGTGCAAAAGATGAGTGATGCAAATACTTTCATTTTTTTGTTTTATTTGGTATAGTAAATATTTTTCGTAAGGCAAAGTTACGATTTTTTTTTGTATTATTATGTATATATACTCGTCAACGAAATATAAAATCAATTTTACGGACAGAAAAATAATAAAATTGATACGTATTTCAAATATAAAATGTAACTTTGCATACAAGATATACGGTATATAATAACTAACTAATATAAGATGATATGGAAGAGCTAATTAGAAAATGGCAAAGTTTTTCATTTATTATACTGGTGTTGTGCTGTTGTGTCGTGACTTCGTGTGGTAATGAGGACTTTGTGATAGAATATGATGATGATGAGATAGAAGAGATAGAAAGGGAACTGCCATTGGTCAATATTACGTCTAAGACGTATGATGCGGAGACAAAGACCACCGTCTATAATATGGAGTATTCGTCAACAGATCCATTTGGAAATCCTGTTATGCTTTCTGGCTGTGTTATCTTTGGTGACGAAGTAATGGAGGGCAAGCATGCCAAGGGCATGGTCTTGTATAATCATTTTACGATTTATCATAAGAATGAATGTCCGTCGAGAGGGGGCATATTCTTTCCACAGAAGGTCGTAGGGAGTGGCTTGGTGGCTGTGGCAGCAGATTATTATGGCTTTGGTTCTACAGAAAACAAGAACCAGGCTTATTGTATGTCGAGGTGTAATGCTCAGGCAAGCATAGATGCATTGCTTGCCGCTCGTGAATTGCTGAAGCGCGAAGGATATTCGTGGGGTAGTTTTCTCTTTAATACAGGATATTCAGAGGGTGCCCAGACATCTATAGGTGTGCTTAGACTGTGTGCTGAGAAATATCCGGATATAAGGTTTACGCATACCATCGTAGGTGGCGGACCATATGATATGGGTATGACATTCCGCGAACTTCTGAAATCAGGCTCCACTATAATGCCGTCTTCGGTCATCAATACACTGTTGGCATACAATGAGTTTTGTTGTCTTGGTATAGAGAGGAGTGAAATGTTAAAAGAACCGACTTTGAGCAAAATAGATAAGTATTTGCTCAGCAAAAATTACTCAACGTCATATTTAGAGAAAAATATAGCAACGCAAAACATCGCTGATTGGATGACAGCGGATTTGCTTGACATAAACAGTGAAATGTCAAGCAAACTGATGTCAGCATTTGAGAAGGATAATTTGACGAGTGGATGGACACCGCGTAGAAAGGAACGTATAACGCTTATACACAACATCCTTGATGATGTTGTGCCTGTTGGTAACACCACGGCGTTGGAGGAGTTCTTTGCAGAGCAAGGACTTGCCGTATCGTCAAACAGTGACAACAAGTATAACCTTGGTAATGTGTATGTGTTAAAAGAATCGTGGACACCGCTCGTCGCAAAAATGGATTATCATGATTACGGTGCAGTGACGTATGTCATGGAACTCTTTACTACCATAAGTAAACACATGAATATTCCTTTGTGGATATCTGTGTCAGATTTGATATAAGATTATACTGGACTCTTGTTATTTGATGTTCAGTTTCTTCAGAATGTCCTTTGGAACTGCATTTTTGTTGACCATGAAGTCCATCAGTTTTGCAATGATATAGTTCTTCGACATATACCAAATGCCATCATATTTGCCAGTTTTGCCCCAGGAGTTTTTTACCAGGTAGTATTCGCGCCCGGTTTGGTCAACAGCCTTGCCGTATAGGTGCATGCCGTGGTCGTCGGTGAGTTCCCAGTTGTCATATTCTTTCTGACGTTGTTCCTGTGAAGGTGTCAGTTCAGGAATGTTTACACCAAGTTTATGCAGTCGCTCATTCTTCTCCGTTGTGGTGAGCTTCAACCAATGTGCCATGTCAGAACTGTCGTTGTCTTGTATCTGTTTGATGTCAGCAAGCATGGCAAGGCCATCACGTGTGAATCCATCTTCACTGACATCGCCACCCCATGCTATGGTGTATCCGTTGCTTAAGGCATTGTCAATGATTCGGCTGATGTCTTCCATAGGAACGTTCCATGACATTCCCTGTCGCCAGTTGTCCTGAATTTCTAATGGAAAAGCAGTATAGAAAGGATGATGTGTGTATGATGTTATGGAAATATAGTCGTTCCAGTCTAACCCCAAACTTGAGGCAAATGTTTGTGGTGTGTATGTCTTGCCTTCATATTCAAACTCTGTCGGTGTTTCTCCGAGGTATGCATTGATGATACCCTGAAGCCCGTTCTTCCATGCAGGGGTCAGTCTTTTGCTGTTGGAGGTGGAGAGGGCCTGTACGTATGGTGTCATGACGTGGAAGAACTCAGTGAAGTTATTTAGAGTATCGCCATACATTGTACCAGGTAATGGCATGGCTTCTTCTGGACAGATGCCGTATTGCATGATGGTGTAGAGAACATCATGTGCAGAACCACCTTGCGCGAATTGACAATCACCGTGCAGACGCACTTTCATGACAGCTCTGTCCATGTAGTTTTTATTTGCAATGAACATCTCTGACAAGTTGTATTCCTTACCTGTTTTCTTCAATATCTCGGCCTCAAAGAAAGATAATGTAGAGTAATCCCAACACGTACCTGAGCGGCTTTGATCTTTTATTGAGGTGATAGGGACTTCAATTATTGTTGTAAAACTTGGTTTGCTGAAATCGGCAGAGTCGGCAGGTATCGTGTCTACGGCGACAGTGTCGGTGACAAGCGTGTCCTTAATGCATGTAGCGTTTATGTTCAAGGAAAAACATAATGTGGCGAAAAGAATTGACAGGGTCTTCATGATTATATGTTTCGTTTGAGGTAAATACTGTTTGTTATACATTGTGGAAGGTTCTCTTCATAGTGTGTGACCATGATGAGGGTTTTATTTCTGCGTTGACAGAAAGTGTCTATGATATCTTTCACTAATGCACCATACTGTGCGTCAAGTCCATGTAGCGGCTCATCAAGGATGAGCAGTTCGGGATCTTTCACAAAGGCGCGTGCAAGGAGCACCAAGCGCTGTTCACCGCTTGACAGTTTCAAGAACGTGCGTTCTGCCAGATGTTCTATGCCGAAAATACGCATCCATTTTCGACAGATAGAGTAATCGTTCTCGGATGGTTTTACATAAAGTCCTACAGAGTCTTTCAGACCAGAGGCAACAATACGTATGGCAGGCATGTCGCGGTTGTATGCACGATGCATTTCTGGTGACACATATCCTATGTGTTTCTTAATGTCCCATATGCTTTCACCTTGTCCGCGCTTTTGGTCAAACAGTGTAATGTTGCATGCATAACTCTGTGGGTTGTCAGCACATACGAGACTCAGAAGTGTTGACTTTCCTGCTCCATTTTGTCCAGAAAGTGCCCATCGTTCACCATTGTGCACAGTCCAGTCAAGGTCTTTCAGTATTGTTCGTGAGCCATACTTAATGCTTACGTTGTGCATTTGTATTACAATGTCAGCCTTGTAGTCATTGTTGTTGTATGGGAGATTGAGGATTTCTTTCCGTGTATTTTCGTCGAGAGGATGGGCACAAGCAGGTTCTGTTTGTGAGAGATAATCGATTCTTGCAATCTTTGGTAGAACTATTTTGTCTCGCACAGGAACAACATGCGTGATGAAATGTGGTATGTCTTCATCTTTTGCAAGCACGAGGATAATCTGCAAGGCACGTTCGTTGCTGATGGTTTCCAATGTCTCGCGTAACTGTTGGCGCGTTTCTTTGTCTAATCCAATGAATGGATTGTCCATGATTATTACTCGCGGGTCACCCATCAGTGCCCGGCAAAGTATGAATTTTCGCAGTTCGCCTGAAGACAATAGAATGATATATTTGTCAAGCAGGTAGTGTAGGTTGAATATGTCATAGAGATGATTACGAAAGGCACGACGTTCTGCAGTGTCTTCTCCCGTGGCATTATATGCACGTTCTAACAACTGACCTACGGTAGGTGTGGAAGCATCTATTTCTGTCTGGTTCCATCTTTGTTGCAGATAATATGTGCGGTCGTTGTCGCCGCCGTATGTGTCGCGAAAAGTAATGTGTTTAATGCAATCTGAAGCTAATGATGATTTTTTCGGGGAAAAATCATATAATACGTCTTGCATCAACAACGGGTGCTTTTGTGTGAGAATGTCAACGGTGAGTGATTTGCCACTGGCATTTGGGCCTACGATAGCTATGTGCTCATCGTCGTTTAACTCGAAATCGACAGGCTCAGTCATTCGCCACTCTGGCATACGGGTGACTCCTTTATGTATATTGATAATCATCTTATTTTATTTTACTCTCGTTTTGTTTTTCAGTACAAAGTCTTTCCATGAAGAATACTTCTTTCCTCCGAGCGGTGTGTTCAACTGAATGAAATGACAATATGCAGCACCAAGAGCGTCTGTGGCATCCATAAATTTTGGCATATCATCGCTTTCTATTTTTAAGATACGTTGTAACATTCCTGCTACTTGTTCCTTTGATGCTGTACCTACTCCTGTTATCGCCATTTTAATTTTTGTAGGGGCATATTCGTGAACAGGCACACTATGTTGTATGGCAGCAGCGATGGCAACTCCTTGTGCTCTGCCGAGTTTCAGCATGGACTGCACGTTTTTTCCGAAGAAAGGTGCTTCGATGGCAATCTCGTCAGGTAGATATTCGTCTATGATGCCTGTCACACGCTGGTATATGTGTCCGAGGCGCAGGTATGGGTCACTTTCTTTGCGCATGTCAATCACTCCCATAGCTATCATCTCTGCTTTCTGGCCTATACCACGAATGATTCCATATCCCATGACGTTGGTACCAGGGTCGATGCCCATTATTATGCGTTCTGTCTTTGTCACTGTGACTATCTGTCAAGGTAAGGGTTTGTAGCAAGTTCGTAGCCTATTGTGGTTTTGCTGCCATGACCGGGGTAAACGTCGGTGTCGTCTGGCAGCTGTGTAAGTTTTCTCAGTGATTGTATTATTTGAAACATATTTCCACCGGGCAGGTCGGTACGTCCAATGCCGTTTCTGAACAATGTATCTCCTGTGAATGCAATGTGTTCTTCTGCACAATAATAAACAACACCACCCTTACTGTGGCCAGGTGTGTGTATCACCTTAAACTCATGTTTACCCCAATTTATGGTATCTCCATCGTTAAGACAATGTCCTATTGGAGGTAAGTCATAATCAACAGTGAATCCGAATGACTGTATGTCATTGCGGAAGTTCTTGTATGTCTCTGCATCCATCTCGCATATAGTAGGTTGCAGTCCATATTTTTCATAGACCCATTTGGCACCCATGATATGGTCGAAGTGTCCGTGTGTGAGAATATGTTGCTTTGGTGTTAATTTGTTTGATGTTATGTATGCATCTATATATTCATATTCTGCTTCACTTGATGCACCACAGTCTATTATTATACATTCCTTACTATCGTCACTGACAATGTAACAGTTTTCAGCAAGCATGTTACATTGTATGTTTTTTATGTTAAGCATATATGATTATTTTAGTTTGGAAGATAAATTAGATATTTTTGTTTGTACCAATCTTCTTGATACCATGTGGTTAATTCTGTCTTTTCTACTATGTTCTTGTATGGTGATATCTCTGCTTGCAGTTCACCGCCTTTAAGACAGAAGATGCCGTTGGGCATTGCATTTTGATGTTTCTTTGAGATGTTCTTTCGTACTATCTTCACAAGGTCGGGTAGGGGCATTACCGCTCTTGACACGATATAATCGTATTGTCCTTTTTCTTCTTCCCCGCGACGTTGTTCTGCTGTAACATTCTTCAAGCCAATGGCTGTTGCAATTTCATTGCATACTCGTATTTTTTTAGCTGTACCATCAATAAGTTTGAATTGACAGTCAGGGAACATGATGGCAAGTGGAATGCCGGGAAAACCTCCACCGCAGCCAAAATCTAAAATCTTGGTTGCAGGTTTGAATTTCTGTGCTTTTGCTATGGCAAGCGAGTGCAGAACATGATGCTCATACAGGTTGTCTATGTCTTTACGTGATATTACGTTGATTTTACTATTCCAGTCGTGATACAGTTCGTCAAGCATGGCGAACTGTTCTTTCTGATGCTCTGTAATATTTGGAAAGTATTTAAGTATTATGTCCATTTGCTTGATTCTTTTTTATATAAGTTTACTGCCGAGGTTGGCAAGTCGTGTTGTAAGATCTTCTTTTGATATGTTGTCCAGCGTTTCTGCCGGTAGATATCTTGCGATATCTCCTTTCTCATCATGGGTTATTTCCGCTATGAGGTGTATCTTTTGCAGATCATAGAGCAAATTGTTGAGATTACGCATGGATACCTTTATGTGTGATTTTATCTCTTCTGCAGTGATGGCTTTCTCTCCATTGTGAAATCTTTCGTTTATTAACGTTATGATTTTCCAAGATGCTTCTGTTTTTGAGGCAAAACTTGGTTCCGATGGGATGTCAACGAAGAAATCTTCAGAGTTTTGTCTTGTATATGACAATTCTGCTCCAACAAGACATATAATCCATGATGCTTGTAGCCATAACAGAAAGAATGGAATGATTGCAAAGGAACCGTATATAGCGTTGTAGTTGGATATCCATATTTGTGAATTGATATATATGGATTGGAATAGTTGCATAGAAACACCAGCTATTATACCTGGTATTGCTGCAGATTTCAATTTAACCTTAGTGTTGGGCATGAATATGTACAACACGGTAAATGCAACAGATAAAAGTAAGTATGGTGACAATTTTATTGCGAAAGACATTAGCGGTCCCAACACTATAATGTCTTTCAACTGATGGTTGAGTGCAGCGACGAGAATGGAGAGGCCTGAACTGACCACAATGACTACAGGTATAAGAAACAGCAATGCGATATAGTCTGTAATGGTTCGGAAGATACTTCTTTGCCTTCTTACCTGCCAGATGTCATTGAATGCAGTCTCTATGTTAGAAATCAGCATCAGTGTGGTCCATAGCATAAACAGAAGACCTATGCCGAGAAACAGTCCTTTTTTCGTGTGTATCAAGTATGAGTTGACAAAACCTATTATGGTATTTGCCGCATCTGGTTGTGATGACAATGAGTCCTTGAACCATTCCTCTATATATATAGAATATCCAAACCCTCGTGCTATAGCAAAGACCACGGCCATAATAGGAACGAATGCCAGCAACGTTGAGTATGTGAGGTTGCTGGCTGTCCATATTATGCGCTTTTGGTTTATATCTTGCCATAAAGCACGTAAGAATGTGAATATAGTGTTTCTAATGTCTTTCAGACTCATTTGTTTTTTTAAAAAAAAGAAGGCAGTGCTCCTATAAGCCGGGTTCTGTTGTCTGCCACTTTTCTCAAAGTGGCAGATGTCCTATCATTTATCTAATCATCAGGTCGCCCTGATGCTTTAGCGTTCTACCCTCCATCGTTTGATAAATCAATCGAGCGGGCAGCTCTTTTTGACGATGGTTTACTCGAACTTACAGCCTCCAGTAGGCACAGCCCGCAGATCACCCTGCAGCTGGTGGTCTCTTACACCACCTTCTCACCCTTACCTCATGATATTGTGAGGCGGTTGTTTTCTTCTGCCTTAAACCTACTGTCACCAGTAGCTTGTAGTTTCGCAAGTGGAGTGCCCTTTGCTGCCCGGACTTTCCTCTCGCATTCGTGAATGCCAGCGATAGAACCGGAGCGCTGCCGTCCTGTTTGTCTTGTGTCGGTTATTTCTTTTTGAAACCTTTTATGGCTCCATTAAATTTGCGGTATAGCTTCCATCCTAATATGGCTCCATCTATAACGCCTGCATAACTGGTTATCAGTGTAAGCGCACGTTGGGTAGGAGAATTGTGGTTTCGAGGAGTTTGCTTGTGAAAGATGTCATCCCATATTACTCCAAGTTTTTCTTCACTCTTTGTGAGATGTTGCCTTAATTCTGCTTGATGATTTCTCAGAGCAGTCAGCGAGTCTATGTTTGATGCATTGTCTTGGGTCATTTCTCCGTGATGATTTTTTCTTCGTTGTTTTTATTGTTTATGAGGATTTCAACAAGGAAACGCACAAGTGGTTTTTCTACCCATGAATGACGTTTGTAGAATGTCAGTATCAGCAGCAATACATAAAATATGCTGACGAGCAGGAAGCCCAAAGGAAGCGAGCCTATGAGAGGCTCCAGTGCATAAGCGGCTGCAAAAGAAAGATAGATAAGTATTATGGTCACGAAGAACATGAAAATGATAGTCAATACCAATATAGTGCAGATTTGTACTACTTTGTCTATTATCTCAAGTTTCGTGTATTCTGTGCGAATAGACAACCAGTCTTTCGCTTCCTCCACAAAATCTGCTATCCGTTCTATATTTTTATCGTTTGAAAACATAATGCTTGTCTATCTTTCTTTATAAAAAAGGTTTAAGCCTCTGCTATTTCATCTGCTAATTCCTCAGCCTGTTTGCTTGAGAGGTTGATTTTGTACTTGTCGCAGAAATCCTTTACAGTCTGTTTTATTCCCTGAATGTCGTGCTTGTCGCAAAAGTCTTTTACAGAGTCTTGTAATTTTGCACGTGTGTCCTCACCTTTTTCTGGAGCGAGAAGCAATGCTGCGGTTGCACCAGCAACTGCACCGCCAAGTATGGCTGCTATGTAACTAAATGTTTTCATACTAATAATAGTTTTAATGGTTAATATTACATTGCGAATGCTTAATTAAATGCAAATGTAATAAAAAATAGTTGAAATGAACAACAAAATGTGTTAAAAAAGGCGAATTCCCTCAAAAATACGTCTTTTTTTTATTACCTTTGTATCATATTTCAATGAAAAGAATAATTTTACCAAGTTTTGAGAGTATGAAGAAATACACATTTGTTTGTGCAGTCTTTGCTGCTACCTTGTTATTTACATCGTGTGGAACATCAAAAGAAAGTGCTTATCGAAAAGCCTATGAAAAGGCAAAAGCACAGGAGATGGCTCAGCAGCAGGGACAGCAGGCATACGGACAGCAGCAACAGCAGTACGTACAACAAGATCCGTCACAATATCAGCAGCAAGTGCAACAGTATCAGCAGCCGATGCAGCAGCAGGTGCCACAGTACCAGCAGCCTTCACAGCAGCAAACTGTTCAGCAGCAGGCTCCTACAGTGACTCAGTTGGCTCCTCCTACAACTACTCAGGAAACTGCAACGGCTTCTGTCGTTACCAATAATGTTAATACTAATACTGTAAGCAGTACGTCTAGTGCTAATACTGTTGGTAACGGAAACCTTAAGGCCTTCTCTGTCGTGGTTGGTGCATTTGGAGTTCGTGCCAATGCAGAAGGTCTGCAGAATACGTTGCGTAATGCAGGCTATGGTGGCGCTCAGGTAATATATGATGGTAAGATGTATCGTGTTATAGCCTCTACACATGATTCTCGTGAGGCGGCCCAGAAGGATCAGAATGCTTTGAAAGCACAGTATTCTGGTGCATGGATAATGGCAAAATAATGGCACGCATCTTAGCGATAGACTATGGAAAAAAGCGCACGGGGCTTGCTGTGACGGATGAGTTGCAGATAGTGCCCGGTGCGCTTGATACTATAGATACGCCAAAACTGATGGCATATCTTGAAGCATACTTGAAGAAAGAGAATGTTGAACGTGTAATCATTGGTGAACCCAAACAGACGAATGGTCTTCCTTCGGAGAATTTGCAACGTGTTTTGGCATTTGAAAACCAATGGAAAAAGAAATTTCCCAACATTCCCATACAAGGTGTTGACGAACGCTTTACCTCTGTCATGGCTCACCAGACGATGATAGATGCCGGGTTGCATAAGAAAGCACGGCAGGATAAGGCGTTGGTGGACAAAATATCTGCCACTATAATGTTACAGGAATATTTGATGAAGACGAAATAAAAGTGAAGATATAAATATATGATATTACCTATATATACGTATGGCCAGCCTGTTTTGCGTAAGGTTGCCCAGGATATTGATGCAGATTACCCGGAGTTGTCAGCTTTGATAAGTGACATGTGGGAAACACTTGCATCGAGTGAAGGAATAGGGTTGGCTGCCCCCCAGATAGGTCGTGACATACGTCTTGTCGTAATAGACCTTGATGTGCTCAAGGAAGATATGCCTGAGTATGCAGATTTCAAGAAAGTGTATGTTAATCCGCATATATTGGAATATGATGAATCTGAGAAACAATCATCAGAGGAAGGGTGCTTGTCATTGCCAGCCATACATGAGAAAGTGCTTCGTCCCACGCGTATTCATGTAAAATATATGGATGAGGACTTTAATGAGCATGACGAGTGGGTGGATGGCTATCTTGCCCGTGTCATGCAGCATGAGTTTGACCACCTTGAGGGCAAGATGTTTATAGACCGCTTGTCACCGTTGCGCAGGCAGTTGATAAAATCAAAACTGCGCTCGCTATTACAAGGTCGTTTCCGTTGTGGCTATAAGGTGAAAGTTCCAAAGACCAAGTAAATATTTACTGCGAAATGTCAACCATAGAAGCAATAAAAAGACACATACCATTGCTCTTAACCGAATTTAGAGCAGTGGTATGTGTCTTTTTTTTGTTGCTGACATCGTCGGTTGATGCTCAGTATAATGTTGACAGATTGATTCTTAGTGGTAAGGTGGCTATGCATTATGAGGATTATGTACTGTCAATACAGTATTTCAACCAAGCCATAAACCAAAAGCCTTTTTTATGGGAACCATGGCACTTGCGTGCGGTCTCAAAGTATTATCTTGAAGATTGGGTGGGTTCTGAGGCTGATGAGACAAAGGCGATAGAACTCAATCCTTATATCACAGGACTATATGACTTGCGTGGCATTTCGCGTATTAATCAAGGAAAATTCTCAGATGCCATTGATGATTATTCAAAAGCTATTAAGCTGGAACCACAGAATAAAGGTTTTTGGTATAACCGCGCTGTCTGTTACATGGAATCCAAGGATTATCATAAGGCAAATGAACAGTTTGACAGTATAATAGCCAAATGGAGTGACTATGCTCCTACTTATCTGATAAAGGCAGAGAATTATCTTCATTTAAAAGACACTGCAAATGCTGTGACGTGGGTTGACAAGTGTCTTTCTATAGACAAGCATCATGCAGAGGCGTGGAGAATGAAGGCATACATATCAATGTCGCAGCAGAAATGGGAGCAGTCAGAAGAAGCGTTCGGCAAAGCCCTGCATTATAAGCCAAAGGATATTGGATGTTATGTCAACAGAGCGGCTGTTAGACTGCACATCAATAATCTTCGTGGAGCAATGGCGGATTATGACATGGCATTGGAACTGGCTCCCAATAATTTCCTTGCTCATTATAACAGAGGACTGCTTCGTATGCAGGTGGGTGACAATAACCGTGCTATAGAGGATTTTGATTATGTGCTGTCACTTGAACCTGGTAATATCATGGCATTGTTCAACAGAGCCACACTTTTGGATAAAACAGGTGATTTGCGTGGAGCGGTACGCGATTATTCTATCGTGATAGAGAAATTCCCTAATTTCTGGACAGGTCTGCAATATAGAGCGTCGTGCTATCGACGTATGGGCATGGTTGGTAAGGCGCAACAGGATGAGTTCAGGATATTCAAGGCGCAGATGGACAAGCATCTAGGTGTGCAGCATAGATGGAGTCGCAGTAAATTGACGGCAATGAGAAAACTCAATGACATCGATATTGAGAAATATGACCAGCTTGTAATGGAGGACAGTCAGGAAACGCTTCACGACTATAAGAGTGAATATCGTGGTAAGGTGCAGAATAGGAATGTCGAGGAAACGTTCCAGCCATACATTGCGTTGTCATTGGCTATGCAGGAGAATGGAGTGGCAAAATATACACCTTACGACAACAATATGGATATGTATCTTGATAGTCTGAAGAATATGGGTGTATTACGTGGTATGAATCTTCCACGATTGTGTGGAGTGGGAGAGGGAACGGGTACTCTGTCTTTTGAACAGATAGATAAGATTTCAGAAAGTCTGGATGGGGTGTCCAATGGTGTGGATAAGTGCCTGTTGTTGATATTGAGAAGTATAGCCTATTCTTCTGCACAGAATTATCAGGATGCTATCAGAGATTTGGATGATGCCTTGTCGTTTAATAAAAACAATATAGTGGCTATGTGGCAGAAGTCTGTGTGCAATGCTCTTATGATGGAGTATGAACAGAGTATTTCTGTTAAAGATACAAAAATGCGTGTTGCAGGAGTAGTAAGTGATTTTGAACGGTTGAAGGAAAAGGATTCTAATGACGCATTGTTGTATTATAATCATGGTACCTTCCTGGCGCGCACCGGTAACTATAAAGAGGCTTCTCAGTTACTGAGCAAGGCCATAGAGAATGATGCAAGTCTTCCGTACGCATATTACAACCGTGGTTTGGTTTATATAAAGTTGTCTGATTTCGAGAACGCAAAGAAAGACTTTGGCAAGGCTGGTGAACTGGGCTTGTATGGTGCTTATAGTTTAATGAAAAAAATAAAGAAATGAAATTAAAAGTAATATTTATTGTTTTCTTCTCTCTCTATTTGTTGAACGTTGGTGCAAAGAGCGTGGCAGAAATGTTTGAGTCAATGCCTGACTCATTGATGCCTTATGTGTCGAATGAACAACGTGTTGACTTGGTCAATATGAAGAACATTGACCCGACAACACCGGCTAAACTCAACACCATGTTAAAAGCTGACATAGTAATGGATTCTTTGTCGGAAGACAGAATGAAGATTATAGCAGGTACTGTGCGTTATGATATGATTAGATTACAGATGAACGGCAGGTCTGATAGCATATATTGTGTGTTGTGTACTGTTTCCACTCCTGTGAAAGAAACCACATGTACATTGTATGACGATGCATGGAATGTTGTAGGATATATTGACTTGTGCGATGTTGTCAAAAGGTCTTTTGAAGGAAACGTCGATGATATGCAGACATTTGAGAAAATGGAAATTCCTGCAGTCGAAGCCCTTATGGAGAATGATAACATGACATTGAGTATAGAGTTAAGGGATGCCTTGCCATTGAAGGAAGAAAACAATGATAGCAACGTTGTTTTGCAAAGAAAATTAAAATGGAATGGCAAAAGTTTTAAAGAATGCTAAAATTACAGATAAACAATACATTTTTTTTGTAGTTTTAAAAAAAATGCGTAACTTTGTGACGTGTTTTTCATGGTATTAGATTATTAAGGTTAATAAAGATTGGTTGTCGTGAGACAATCAATTTTTTTTTGTATATATACATATACCCCTATAGAATATATTATATATGTCTTTGCATTGTTGATATAGACACCTTGTTATTTAATTGATTTTAATCGCGTAAGATATTGTCCGGTGATGCTGCGTGGCTCTTTCTGTATCTCCTCAGGAGTGCCACAGGCAACGATTTCCCCTCCTTGTTCGCCTCCTTCTGGGCCCAAGTCGATGATGTGGTCTGCGCATTTTATGACATCCATGTTGTGTTCTATAATTAGTATAGTGTGGCCACGCTTTATGAGTTCGTCAAAAGCATGTAGGAGTCGTTTGATGTCATGGAAATGCAAGCCAGTGGTCGGTTCGTCAAAGATGAAGAGTGTATGTTCCTGATTCTCCTGTGCAATGTAGTAAGCCAATTTTACACGCTGGTTCTCACCGCCTGACAGCGTTGCTGATGATTGTCCTAGCTGGATATACCCAAGTCCGACCTCCTCAAGTGGTTTCAGTCTGTTGACAATAGTGCGCAGTTGAGTGATGATGACTTTTCCGTGTGTGCGTTGGCGAGCATCAGATAATTTCTCGTTGTCCTCAATTTCTTGTTGAAGATTCTTGTAAAAGAAACCGATGGCTTCGCTCACGGTCATGCCAAGAATGTCATTGATATTCTTTCCTTTGTATCTTACTTCTAGTATGTTGCGTTGGAAACGCTCTCCGTTGCACGCCTCGCATGTCAGTGTGAGGTCTGCCATAAACTGCATTTCAACGGTTATCACACCCGCTCCCTTACATTCTTCGCATCGTCCACCGTCAGTGTTGAATGAGAAATGCTGTGGTGTGATGCCCAATTGCTTGGACAGCGGCATTTCACTCATGAGCTGACGTATGGCATCGTATGCTTTGATGTATGTGGCTGGATTGCTGCGGGTGCTCTTGCCTATTGGGTTTTGGTCAACCATCTCGATGTGGTGTATCGTGTTGATGTCACCGTCGATGGAAGAATAAGCACCAGGAACGTCTGCCACTTCGCCAAGCTTCCGTTTCAAGGCAGGATAAAGGATGCCGCGAACGAGTGATGACTTTCCTGAACCGCTGACCCCCGTAATGACTGTCATGACGTTAAGCGGAAATTCTACGTCCACACCTTTCAGGTTGTTCATTGCAGCTCCATGGAGTTTTATTGATAGGTTCCATGGACGGTGTTGAGTAGGCACGGGGATAGTCTCTGTGTGTGTAAGATATTCAACGGTATGGCTTTTGGGAAATTTCTTTAGCGAGGCTTTGTTGATATCTTCAGCATTACCTTCAAATACTATCTCACCACCATTTGTTCCTGCGTCAGGTCCAACGTCAATCAGATAGTCTGCAGCACGAAGTATGTCCTCATCATGTTCTACTACAACGACGGTATTGCCAATCTGCTGCAGTTTCTTTAAAACATTGATAAGACGCTCTGTATCGCGGCTGTGCATACCTATTGAAGGCTCGTCGAGGATATATAGTGATCCAACGAGCGATGAGCCCAGTGATGTGGTTAGGTTTATGCGTTGGCTTTCTCCGCCCGACAAGGTGTTGCTCGGCCGATTCAGAGTCAGATAGCCAAGTCCGACGTCAAGGAGAAACTGGAGTCGGCTGTTTATTTCTGTCAGTAGTCGTTGCGCTATTTTTGCCTTGTCTTCATCAAGGTTGAGGTTCTTAAACCACTGGGCCAGTTCTGTTACAGGCATTCCTACCAATTCTGTTATGGTTTTGCCCGCCACCTTGACATAGTTCGCTTCCTTACGCAGACGGCTGCCGTGACAATCGGGACAAGTGGTCTTGCCTCGGTAACGGCTTAGCATGACACGATACTGGATTTTGTATTGGTTTTCTTTCACCATCTGAAAGAAATCATCAATGCTCACTCGTTCATATTTATTGCGTTTTCTGTCACTTGGCAGACCGTGCCACAGCCAGTCTTTATGCTTTGCTGACAATTCACCGTAAGGGGTGAATATAGGGAAATCATCAGCTGCGGCGCGTCGTATGAACTCTTTTTTCCATTCGCCCATTTTGTCACCACGCCAGCACTGTACACAACCGTCATAAACACTCAGTGAAGGGTCAGGTATCACAAGTGATTCGTCTATGCCCATCACTTTGCCGAAGCCTTCACACGTGGGACAGACACCCAATGGAGAATTGAATGCGAATAATCCGTCGGATGGTGGCTCGAATGTCATGCCGTCTGCCTCCAGGCGTGTAGAGAAATCAAATGATATTCCAGATGGAAGAAATACTAATTGGCAAACACCGCCACCCTCGTAGAACGCTGTTTCACATGAGTCAGTCAAGCGTGATATGGTTTCCTGGCTGTCATCAACAGTCATGCGGTCGATAAGTAAATATATATCGTTTCCTGTGGTAGATGTTTTGTTCTCTTCTTCGTCTTGCAGGAAGTCGTCGATGCGCATAACCTTGTCACCTATCACGATACGTGAGTAGCCTTGTTGTATTTCCATCTCCAGTTGTTGCTGTATGGTTCGTCCCTTGACAATATTGAGTGGGGCTAACAACATGAATCGTGTGCCATGTGTAAACGTAAGCATTTTGTTAACCACATCCTCTGGAGTGTGTTTCTTGACTTCCTGGTTAGAGATGGGGGAGAATATTTGGCCTATGCGAGCAAAGAGTAACCGCATGTATTCATATATCTCAGTACTGGTACCTACTGTAGAGCGTGGATTTCTACTGATGACTTTTTGCTCTATGGCTATTGCTGGTGGTAATCCTTTGATAAAGTCACATTCGGGTTTATGCATTCGTCCAAGAAACTGACGTGCGTATGCAGAAAGACTTTCTACGTAACGACGCTGGCCTTCTGCATATAGAGTATCGAATGCCAACGATGATTTGCCGGAGCCACTGACACCGGCTATAGCAACAAATTTGTTGCGTGGTATATTTACAGAGATATTTTTAAGGTTGTTTACCCGTGCTCCTTTTATTTCGATATAGTCGTTTGTTTTCTTCATAATATGCAAAGGTAATAAAAAAAGGTGGAATGACCAAAGTTAATCTTATAATAATAAAAAAAGGAAGTTTGACATCTTAAAGATATCAAACTTCCTCCTAATTGTTCAGCGGTGCGTACGGGACTCGGACCCGTGACCTCCAGCGTGACAGGCTGGCATTCTAACCAACTGAACTAACGCACCTCTTAATATTTTTTTAATCAGTAGAGGCGGTGCGTACGGGACTCGGACCCGTGACCTCCAGCGTGACAGGCTGGCATTCTAACCAACTGAACTAACGCACCCTTTTCTGATTAGCGAGTGCAAAGGTAGTTATTTTTTTTGAACCTTGCAAATATTTAGAGCGTTTTTTTGAAAAAAAAGTCATTTAAGCTGTTTTTTCTTCATTTTTTGCCTGTTTTTTGCTTTGTGGCTTCCTGCGTTGAGGTCTTATTGCTTTTGTGGGATTCTTTTTTGTTGTATCTGCAGTATTTGATTCTTTGGGTGTTTCTACTGCTTTTTCAATGACCTCACCATCTTTTTTTTCTTCCGTTTTAACTACGTTTGTACGTTCTGTGGAATTTTTCTGTTGACGTGAAGGATTATTTTTCTGTTGTTTTTGTTGTTTTTGTGTTATCTGTTTCTGTTCAGATTCAGTAAACAGATTGTCACCTTTATGTTTGTCGCCAGGTCGGAATGCATCCATCCACAAAGTCAGCGGTTCTACAGACGGACGGTTTACGGTCTTGCTGATTTCTGACATCCAAGGTTGCCCGGATGCCATCTGGATGTAATGATACTGGCGTGTATAAAAGTCAAGTAGTTTTAAATCTTCGAATGTAAAGACCATTGGACGTAGTGAAACGTATTTTTCGTTCCATATTTCGTCACTGATATTGTTGTGGCGCTGCAAATCATCACAAATGCCCATGGAGCGTATAGCTACAGAAGTGTCATTGGTGAGAAGTAATACTTTTTTTCCTTGAGAGAAATAATCTGCAACGCATTTGATTATGGCAGGGTCTGCAAATGAAGCATGGTGTGATTCTGCTCCGATGTTAGCAATATGCAAACGATTCTCTCGTTGTTGAGATAGGATAAGTCGCTTGGCTAAACGTGCTGCTGCATTTAGATATACTATATTGTCAGTAAAATCAGCTTCTTTGTGGTTGGTTGGGTCTTGCATCGTAGCGAAACGGTCGATTTCCTCGTATGTTTCAGACATCATCATAAAATGTCCGCCACGGTATTTTGTCAGTTTGGATATGAATTCCAACTGACGTTCAAACTGCAGGCGTGCATTGATGCGAGGGTCGGAGTGGCTTGATGTGTGTCCGATAAGCAACTCCAGCCAAATATTTGTATCACTGATTACAATGTCATAATCAAGTATGTTGGCAAGTGTATGTTGAAGAAATTTATGTCGCTTTTCTATTTCGTCAAGCGTTAGGGTTTGTATTTGCTGATCAGTGAGAACGATGTTGCGTAATGGCGCTTGAGAAAGTTCTATAATGTTGGTAATGGTGATGTTAGGTAGGGTAGGGACTTTTATCTCCTGTTTCGTTTTGGATTGCTCCAATGTTTCTTGCTCAGTAGGAATGGGCAATGTGTTTTCTGTATTCTCTGTTTTGGGGTGTTCAAATTCGTTGACTGTGATTACAGCTTGAGTTTCTTTTGCCTCGTTTGTAACAGGAATGTCAATGACTTCTTGTTTTATATTTTCAGTCTTAACATCATCTGTTTTTGTAGTTACAGTTTTTTTTACGGTTGTTTTTCTACTAGAGAGAGACTTGGAAACGGTTTTCTTGGCTGTGGCCGTTTTCTTTGCTGTTGGTTTTTTGTCTGTAGCTTTTTTCTCTGTAGTTTTCTTGGTAGCAGTTTTCTTTTCGGTGTTTTTCTTTTCTGTTTTCGTTTTTTGTTTTACAGTGTTATTCTCGATTATCTCTGTTGTATTTTGTTTCTTGTTCATAAGTATTTTCTTTTTGTAGTAAGCATTCGTTTAGTCCTCATCTGGTTCCAGATGTTCAGGATTTAGAATGTGCAGTTGGAAAGCGCGTGTTACCAGCCTTACCGCATTGACTCCCTTGCTTGCGCTGTCAGGAAATAATTTGTGCACGAGGTCCGCTTGTCTCTTCTCTAGACTTTTTACTCCAAAAGGCATTCCACGCAGGGTCGTTATTTGTTCTTTGGTGTACCCCAAGGCAAGATGGCGCAGGAAGCGTTCATCGTATTCGTCTATGTCATATCCTACGGATGCCTCTTGTTGAATGATTTCGCCTGTTATGCTTTTGCGGAATTTATTAATGATAATCTCAAGTATGGGTTCATTAAAGACGTATCTTTTACCTTGCATGACATTCATGACATCTGTTCGTGTCAGCATTTCGCCTGTTTTCAGTATAATTCCGTCTGCTCCTGCATCAAGAACATCCACCCATAGCTTTTCGTTGAGTATTTCTCCTGTGAAAACCAGTATTTTTATATCTTTGTGTTCGGCTTTGGTGTTTCTGCATATTTCCACACCTATTGTCGTGTTGCCTTGTAATCCTAAGTCAAGGAGTACAAGGTCAGGAGTCACCTGGCGTATGAGTTTCAGGTATTCACCTTCAGTCTGTGCTTTGCCGATGATTTCTGCTTCTGGTACCTCTGCTTTGAGCAAACCTTCCGTACCTTTCATCTCCAATGGTACGTCTTCGACTATTATTACTTTGAATTTATCCATAGTGGGGTATTATGTAATAAACAAAAAAGGTTACATACGTTTGTGTAAAACGAATGCAACCTTTTGTATCATTAAGTGTTTTCTTTAAGAATGATTACTTAAAGAAGGCTTGAACGTCCTCATTGCGAACCATTTGCTCGTCAAAGATGTACGCACCCGTCTTAGGGCTCTTCACCATCTTTATTACTTTACTATATGCGCGACCATCCGTAGAACCTTCGTGGAGGGTAGCGACCGCTTTCTTTGCCATAGTTCTTTTTTGTTAGAATTTGATGATTACTTAATCTCCTTATGGAGCGTCATCTTCTTGAGGATTGGATTATACTTCATCAACTCAAGACGCTCTGGAGTGTTCTTGCGATTTTTAGTTGTGATATAGCGGCTTGTACCTGGCATTCCGCTATTCTTAATCTCTGTGCATTCAAGGATTACCTGAACACGATTACCTTTTGCTTTCTTTGCCATTGTACTATTCTCCTATTACCTTTATATCTTTCCAATCTACATAACCTTTTGCCACGGCCTGCTTAAGGGCTGCATCAAGGCCTACCTTGTTAATCATGCGAAGACCAGCAGCAGAAATCTTGAGGCTGATCCAGCAATCTTCTTCTACATAGAAGAATTTCTTTGCAAACAGATTCACATCGAAACTGCGCTTTGTGCGGTGCTTTGAGTGTGAAACGTTGTTACCGATCATTGCTTTCTTGCCGGTAATTTGACAAATTTTAGACATTGCTATCTCTTCTTTTTTAAGATCGTTAAATGATACTTATTCCAAACAGTGTGCAAAATTACTATTTTTTTTTGAGATAGACAAAAAATATTATAGTTTGGATATGGATATTAATTTTTTTTAAGAATTTATGGCTTGTATAACGATTTTTTTCTGGTTTTCCTTGCAAGAAATGTTTTTTTTTTATACCTTTGCAGTCGCAAATGAGGAAATGCCGATATGGCTCAGTTGGTAGAGCAACGCATTCGTAATGCGTGGGTCACGAGTTCGAGTCTCGTTATCGGCTCAGTTGTAAAAGAAAAGGGAGATTAATACAGTAGTATATATCTCCCTTTTTTCTTGCGGTAATAGCTCAGTTGGTAGAGCAGCGGCTTCCCAAGCCGCAGGTCACGGGTTCGAGCCCCGCTTACCGCTCTTCTTAAAATCAGTTAAGTTCTGTTTTTAAGAATTTTGCTGTTATGCTTTTCTTGTTTTTTATGATTTCCTCAGGTGTGCCAGTCGTTACAACAATGCCACCTTTACGTCCGCCTTCTGGTCCCATGTCTATAATATGATCAGCAAGTTTGATGACATCAAGGTTGTGTTCAATGATAATTACAGTATTGCCTTTGTTGACAAATTCTTGTAATATGTTCATAAGGACGCGGATATCTTCAAAATGTAGTCCGGTTGTTGGCTCGTCAAGAATATACAGTGTTTTGCCAGTGTCTTTCTTGGATAGTTCTGTAGCTAATTTTACACGTTGACTTTCTCCACCAGATAAAGTGGTAGATGACTGGCCAAGTTTAATATAGCCTAATCCGACTTTTTGTAGTGTCTTAATCTTATGCAGTATTGTTGGTACTGCATCGAAGAATTCTACTGCTTGATTGATTGTCATGTCAAGAACGTCAGCGATAGATTTTCCTTTGTACCTGACTTCCAGTGTCTCACGGTTGTATCTTTTTCCATGGCATGTCTCGCATGGTACAAAAACATCTGGTAGAAAATTCATTTCTATTGTCTTGTAACCATTTCCATTGCAGGTTTCACAGCGTCCTCCCTTTACATTGAATGAAAAACGACCGGGTTTGTATCCTCGAATTTTCGCTTCAGGTAATTCAATGAACAGTTTTCTAATGTCAGAAAAAACATTTGTGTATGTGGCAGGTGTGCTTCGCGGTGTGCGACCTATGGGAGATTGGTCTACACTGACTACTTTGTCAACCAAATCTAAACCTTCTATGCTGTCATATTCTAATGGTTTTTTCAGGGAATGGTAGAAATGTTGTGACATTATTGGAAGCAAGGTGTCATTAATCAATGTCGATTTGCCGGAGCCGCTTACTCCTGTGACCAATATAAGTTTTCCCAAAGGAAAATCCACTGTCACATTTTTCAGGTTGTTGCCCTTGGCACCTTTCAACGTTATTTTTAATGTGTTACCCTTTTCGTCTTTTTTATCTTCGCGTCGTTTGGCAGGAACTTCAATGTTGCGTTTCTTGTTAAGATAATCTGCTGTAATAGTGTTTTTACAGAGCATATCGCTGACAGTTCCTTGAAATACAACCTTTCCACCTTTCCTCCCTGCTGCTGGACCTATGTCAACAATATAGTCGGCTGCCAGCATCATGTCTTTGTCGTGTTCAACTACAATCACAGTATTGCCGATGTCACGAAGTTGTTTCAAAGAGGCAATGAGACGATTGTTGTCTCTTTGATGTAGTCCGATTGAAGGTTCGTCAAGTATGTATAGTACATTTACTAACTGTGAACCGATTTGCGTCGCTAAACGTATTCTTTGGCTTTCACCTCCTGACAATGTTTTTGTTTGGCGAGAGAGTGATAAATAGTTCAGTCCTACGTCAAGCATAAATTTTAAACGTGTTTGTATCTCTTTGATTATTTCTCCAGCGATGACAGCTTGGCGTTCACTCATGTGGCTTGGGCATTCTTGTAACCAGATGTAAAGTTGGTCGATGTCCATATCTGCCAGTTCCATGATATTCTTATCATATATCTTGTATGACAAGGATTCTTGGTTTAAACGATGGCCGTTGCATGCAGGACAGGTGGTGATTTCTATTTCAGAATCATCATCATCATTGTTTTCTATTTCAGTTAAAGGATCATCACTGTTTACAAAACCCAAACCTTTGCAGTATGGACAGGCCCCTTCTGGTGAGTTGAACGAAAAAATGTTTGGTGCAGGGTCTTTGTATGCCATACCTGTAGTTGGACACATAAGACGTTTAGAATAGAAACGAGCTTCGTTTGTATCCTTTTCTAAAATCATTATGAGGCCTTCACCCTGTCGCATAGCTACTTCGACACTTTTTGTAATGCGTTCGGCATCATCATTGCCGACTCTTAGTTTGTCTATAACAACCTCAATATTATGATTTTTATATCTGTCGAGCTTCATTCCTGATGTGATTTCCTGTATCTCATCATCAATGCGTATTTGAATAAAACCTTTCTTGCGCATTTGCTCAAACAGTTCACGATAATGGCCTTTCCTATTTCTAATGAGTGGTGCCAATATGAAAATACGTTTCCCGGAGTAATGTTCGAGTATCATGTTGACAACCTGCTCTTCTGTGTACTTTACCATTTTCTCACCTGTAGCCCAGCTATATGCAGTCGCTGCTCTTGCATATAAAAGTCGTAGGTAGTCATATATCTCTGTGGTGGTTCCAACAGTTGAGCGTGGATTTTTATTCGTAGTTTTCTGCTCGATGGAGATAACTGGTGACAGACCTGTTATTTTATCGACATCAGGTCGTTCCATATTGCCAAGAAAATTACGTGCGTATGCAGAAAATGTTTCGATGTATCTCCTCTGTCCTTCGGCAAATATTGTGTCAAAGGCTAATGAGGATTTTCCGGAACCGGACAGACCAGTGATAACTGTAAGGCTGCCGCGTGGTATCTTTACATCAATATTTTTTAAATTATGAACTCGTGCCCCAAAGATATTAAGGAATTTGTCTTCTGACATATTAGATTGGCGTTAGGTGTTGATTATAAATCGTGAAGATATGTGAGTTTGACGAAAATGGTGTTGTTGTTTGATGTTCCAAAATAATCTTTTTTTGAATCACCGTATATATTTCCGAGACCATAATAGTATCGTCCCTCAATGTCAAAACGACCAACGTGATTAATATGTACTTCTATTCCACCTCCGACAATTATACCATAGTCGAATTTGTTTTCAATGGGCATATTCTCTTGAGCGATGACGTTGCTTGTTCTTATTTCGTCTGAATTTCCAGATATGTTTGGGGTTGTGTAGTTCTTGTCTGTTTTTTCGTTGAGTGAGATGCCAATCTGAGGGCCAAGGTTGATGAATGCATTTACTCCTTTATTCTCTTTTCCCCATGATAGATGGGCAAAGATTGGTATCTGCAGATATGTTTGATGGCGTTGGTATTTTTCTTCAATGCCGGTCTCGGCATTTATAACTGATTTGCCATTAAGAGTCTCTATTTTCTCTGTCCAACCTAATTGTGTTATATTTGCTTCCATCTGGATAGCGCATAGCATTGTGAAATACTTTTCGCAAGTATATCGGCCTGTCATTCCTATGCTGTAACCTCCATGCATCTTCTGAGTGACTTTAGGTTGAAAATTAATGCTGTTAAGGGCATATCCTCCTCCCACTCCGATGCAGAATCGATTACGATACTCTCCAATCTGGGCATAGCTTGCCAATGTTCCCCAAAATACTGATATTATTAAAAGAAATTTTTTCATATTAGTAGCCTATTGCCTCTATACTGCCATCTTGTTTATAGTGTATAAGCATGAATGCTTTGTTGCGATAACCACCACCATTTTGTTGTATAAAATTAAGAGGTGTCTGAATCCAATTTCTATTTCCTGCCAAGAAATACATAGCGTGGTCGTATCCGGTTATTGCGAAACGAGGCAGTGCAGTCATCATGTCCTGATGAAAGCGCCAACGGTATTTCTGCTCAAGTTCTTTTGTTGCCTGTGATGCTTCATTATAATAGAAATGTGTTGGGACGAAAGCGTTGAATCTTGCGAATCGTTCTTTGTTTATATGAGCATACATCAACCATTCTGTATATCCGAAAAGTGTTATCTGCACCCCTTGGTTGGTCTGTTGCAACAGTTCCAGTTTTTTCATTGCAGCAGTTAATTCTGGAGAACGTCCGCTATTGAGTATGACAAGGTTTGGCTGAGAGAGGGAAAATGATTTGGCAAACATCTCATCAGAAGACTTGATATTTGTAATATTATATTGAATACCACGTTGTTCCAATGCTTTTCGTAGAGTGTAAGTGAAAGAACCTTTATTGGACGTTGTATCGTTGCAGTCAATAAAAACAGGGTGGCAGTTGTTGAAATGATCTACGATTTGCTGTATCGTAATGCTGTTTTGGTCTTCTTTAGATTGATATACTTGATAAATAAAGGGGTTGTTGTCAACTTCATTACCATTTATAGAGAATGGAATGACCATTTTGATTTTATATGCACGACAGAAATCAGATAATTGTTTTACCTGTTTTGTGTATAGCGGACCAAATATTATGTTACATGTATTAGCACCTTCCTGAAGCAGTGTGGTTCTAATATCGGCATCCTCTGGTACATTCCAAGAATGAATGTTTATGTTTATTCCATCTTGTTTCATTTTTTCCACAGCCATAAGAAACCCGCGATAGTATTCCAACATTCGCTTGCCATCACCATTGACATTGTGTAACGGCAACATAATACCAACATTTATGGGATTCTGTGTCGGTTGTGCTACAGACATTATGGGACATAATATTATTATCCCTATAATAACGTATAATATTTTTCTTGCGTGTGTCATGTTCTTATAAATGGATTTCACATCTTTAATATATTTCGATGTGCAAAAATATAAAAAAAACTTTGAAAAATCGAAGATATTAGAAAATAATTGATTAATTTTGCAAAAAATATTATTTTTACATGCGAGTTTCATTATTTGTTATATTAGTATTTTTGTTTACGCAGGTTTCTTTTACGAAAGCGACCCCGAGTATTTCCATCAATTTTGATGCAGTATCAAGTGATGACAAAGAAGCGAAGAATCAAACTCAGTTTGAGGGCTCGGCTCCTATTGAGGTCACATTCAATATGGAAATATATGATGCAGATGAATGGACTTATGATTTCGAATGGCGATTTTGTCATGAGGGAGGTTCACTAGAGGAGCCTTATATGATAAGGTATGAAGAAAATCCAGTTGTGACTTTTTCTCAGGCGGGAACAGACAGCATTGCACTTTATATAAGATTTGTTAAAGGTGAGGAAGAGGTTTTATTTAAACGTAACTATTGGACGCCAGGGAAGCCTTTGACAATCAAAGCAAGTGAAAGTAGTCTGACGTTTCCCAATGCCTTCTCTCCAAACAATGATGGTCGTAATGACACGTATAAACCGAAAGCATTTAAGTCAATTGTAGAATTCAATGCGAAGATTTATAACCGTTGGGGACAGAAATTGTATGAATGGGATGATGTTAGCAGTAATGGATGGGATGGCACTTTCCATGGAGCAGATGTCAAGCAGGGCACTTATTTTGTATATGTCAGAGCTCGTGGTGCTGACGGAAGAGAATTTATTATAAAGAAGGATGTCAATCTTTTACGTAATTATAACGAGTACGAAACAGGGGCTTCAAAGTAAACTCCTTTTTGAAGACAATACCTATTCCCTGTGTGTTTAGAGAGTTTTTCGTGAAATATCTATCGTTTGATTGATTGTAAACTTTCAGGGATATGTTTCCGTTTGGAGTGAGTAGGTATTGAATGTCGAAGTCTCCGATAAAACTTGAATTTTGTGTCAGAATATTATCGCGATAACCAAATTGACCATTGAATATCAAACGATTGTTGAACATTCTACCGCTAAGTGTGCCTTCATATTCTGCATTGCTTAATCCGTCAGTTCCAGTGGCTATATTAGCACCGAATGACCAGTTGTTGTTGTGTGTGAGTTGGTTGAGAACTTGATTGAGTTGCTGAGAGAAAGTGCCACTTAGGAAACTTTGCATGGCAAGAGATGTCTGTCCAATGTGTTCACTGGAAGTTTCACTGTAGCTGGTAGAATAGAATCGTCCAATGGCAAGCAGGTACAATACCTGTTGGTTCATGGATTCGTCACTATTGATTATAGAATAAACCATTTGACGTGCATCATTGCTGAGAGATGGAAGGTCGAGGTTGAAATCTACGAGTGGCTTGCCAGCAGTTCCAGTGATATTCATTATACAATTTACAGGCACATTATTCGCTTTGAATGAAGTGCCGATATTTAAGTCCGCTAAAGATACACTATTTAATTGATACATGGCTTTCATACGCAGTGATGCTTCAAATGGGTCTCCGCCGAAGGCTATGATGCTGCCATTCTGGAAAGTGAAATCACGGCGTAATAAATTTTGTATGGTCATTCTGTATGTACCATATTCTATGTCGTAGTTTCCAAATATCTCAAATGCGCCTTTGTTGTAGTAACTAATGCGAAGTCCTCCGTTTCCATATAGGTCGATATAGTCTCCTGTTATTGCATCCATGATGAGATGTAGTTTCGCATCAGGAGTTACGTTGACCATGAAGTTCATGCGTATGTTTGTACGTTGGTTCGTAGCATTGATGTTGTTGTCTTGGCTTTTGACTTCGTTTGTGTTTATAGAGTCCTCCTCTATATGTATTTTTTCTTTTTTGTCGTTTATTCCTCCCCATCTGATGAATTCCTGTGATGTGATGGCATCAGGTGATGTGGTGTTATATACAATGTAGCTTTCTTTCAGTGGGGTCGCATTAGCTTGAATATATAATTCGTTTCCTTTACCATGTATGCCTACTTGGCCTTTTATTATGGCCTTTCCACAATAGGTGGAATTACCTAATGTTTGGAAATCATATACGAGCAGTTTATCTGTCGTTGCATCAATGTCGTATGACATCTTACCTAAGTGGACATGGTGTATGCCACCTGTGACGTGCGCAATGTTGTCATACTTGTCTTTTATGGGGACATTATTGAATAGTATGTCTCCAGGGATCAATCGTATTGTGTCAGACAATAATGTGTAACGGCAATTTGTTGAGGTTAAAGTCAACTGTCCATTGGCAGTTATCTCACCCAATAGCTCTAAATTGCTGAAATCTCCGCATAGTCTGACTTCTCCGTTGCCATGAAGATCCGTGTCGGTCATAAATGAGCTACAGAAATCTTGCATGAACTCTAATCGTGTACTATCTGCTTTAATATTTAAATCAATATTGTTATGTTGTGGTGAGATATAACCATTAATAAAAGTTTTGGCATTCGCTTCTTTGTCGTCTGCCACCGCAGAAATGTTTATCTGTTGACTTGTTGCTGAATAGTTTGCGTCAGCATACAGTGTTCCCATTCTACCATTTTGAAACAGAAAGTCAGAAACCTCAAGATGTGCTTGAGAGTTTAACTCTTTGAATGCACTATTGACAGTAAGTGTACCAGATGCTGCACCATCGAATTCTACGGAATGAAAATTTACAAGGTCAAGAATGTAACCTACATTTATATTTCTCAGTTCCGCAGTTATTGAGTCTTGCGTTGACTCCGATGCTATGCCGTTTATATACAGATGCTGTGTTTCGTTTCCAATGTTTAATTTGCTGATGTCTAAGCGTCCGTTCGTGTATGTGATTTTATTAGAGTTAATTGTCCATGTGGTATCTCCTATTTCAAAGTGAGAATTAGGAATATTGACGTCGAATGCGTCTTTTCCCTCAATAGTGTGGTAAAACAAGGTATTCGTGTTCAACTTACCACGAAAGATATTGCTTTTATTGTTGTCCCATGATATGGCACTTTGCAATTTGTTGTCTTCTGCATTACAGTTAATGTGTATATCTATTGCTTCATCATCATTTTTCAATGTTGCATATAACGATGAATTAATACTGTTGTTTGGTGTCCACAATAGAAGTTTTATGTTTTCAAACTTTTTGTTTGTAATTGTTACGTCAGCTGCGGTAAGTGTAATGTTTGCGAATTGGTCATTGTCATTTACGTATCCTTTGATAGTGACAGGGCTGTTGAGTGTAAGCGGAAGGTCTGTGATTTTTTTTATAAAATCGGTGTTGTCGATCGAGGCATTGATGGAGTAGTTGTTGTAAGTGGGTTGGTATTTCTGAAGTCCAGGTACTTGTGGGAGTCTTTTTGTGATAAGGTTAGATAATGATAATGGTAGTGTGGAAAGTTTTATATTTCCTTCCAATGTGATGTTGGCAAAGTCAGAATTTAGACTTATTATTCGCTTTCCATTATCATTATGATTAAGTGACAAGTTGATGTTGTTGATATGTGCGTCTTCTTTCGCCAGATATAAGTTGTTTATGGTGACATCGCCATCAACATCGTCAATAGAACCCTTTTGAATGTTTCCGTTAATATTTGCTGAGAAACGTATGTTTGGATCATTGATGTTTACAGCACCATTGAACAGGTTGTTTACGTATTTTCCGTCAATGTCAATATCTTTATAATTTTGTTTGTCACTACTTATTTCGTCTATGTGTCCTTTTGCATATAGATTTGTCAGTGTATGTGAGTTGGTGATATCTCCTTTGATTTCTAATTTACATTTTATGTAATCAATGCTTGGCTGTGTGATGATGTTTGAAAGATTGAGTCCAGATGTAGCTAAAATAGCATTGAATGAGCCTCCATTTTCATGGGGTTCATAGTGTGCTTTGATGTCTGCATCTCCCGATGTCGTTGTATTTATATTTGCATTGATGTCGTATGTTTTTTTACAAGCAGTCAGGTTTCCATGTAGATTTATTCCCCCTAAGTTCACTATTTGGTCAGGGAGTGTATATACAGCATTAATTTCTTTTATGAAATTGTCTGTTGCCGATAAATGGTTTATTTTCAGATTTACACATGGTGTGCTAAATAAGTGTTCAACAATAACGTCTGTATTTAAATTGAAAGCATTGGAGTTTATGGCGTTGGCATAGAGTCTGGCATTAAGGGTCTGGTTATTTATTTTGATGCCAATATTTAGGTTACTTAATGGCAGGCGACTTAATGATTCCGTTTGTGGTATAAGATGAAAATCGCTGGCAGATATGTTTCGTGCATTGATTTTTGTTTTTAGCTCTATTGAGTTTTTATCTATTTCTCCATTTGTGGTGTTGTATGAAGCAGTCAATCGGTCGATGGCAATTTCTGTCTTTGGCATTTGAAGAGTGAAATCATTCAAGGAAATCACGTTGCGATTACCTTGGACAGAATATTTCGCATTGGCACGTAGCTCCTTTATTTTTATTCCACATGCTTCATTCATTGATAATCTTTTTACTTCTATGTTGAAGTCATTATTTGTGATTTTATCAATGATGATGTTTGTGGATAATTTTGAGATGTCAATATGACTTGGTGAAAATACGCCTTTTTTGTGGGGAACGTAAACCTCATCATAAGAAAAAAAACCGTTTCTTATGATGAGAGATGAAATGTGTAGATTTAGTTTTGACTCAGTATTATCCTTGGAAGCCAGAGAGTCAAGCATGAATTGACAATTCAGAGGAGAGTCAGGTGTGTCTTTGAAAAGATGTACCTGAGTGGCGAATAATTGTACTGAGGATAATGAAATACTCTGATCTTTCAGCAATGGCAATATGTCGATGGTTGTTGACATTCGCCCAGCCTTGAGCATTACTCTATGGCTTTGGTCATATATTATTACATCGTCTATTATGACACGGTTGAACAGGCGTATGTCTACCCGTCCAATGTGTACTTTGCTGTTAATCTTTTGTGCAAGTGCTTGTTCAATGTTCTTGCCTACGAATGTTTGTATTGATGACACCTGCAGCAATACTATGGGCAGCATGCAAACACTTATTAAGGTTAACGCAATGCCAATGGCAATATTTCGTGTTTTTTTTTTCAATTAAATATTTTAGAACCTACTCTGACATGGTTTGAACCACATTCTTGTGCAAGAAGATAGTCGTGGCTCATACCGTATGATTTTACAGAGAAATAGTCTTCGTTGAAAAAGTATTTCTGTTTGGCCTCAGTAAAGAAGGCTTTTGCAGTCAGAAATTCTTGTTTTATACGTTCTTCGTCATCAGTGTTGCTAGCCATCATCATTATGCCGCATATACGAATGTTTTTCATGTTTTTCCATTCGCCTTGCTCGAGCATCTGACGCATGTCATCACATGACATCCCGCTTTTAGTGTCTTCCTGCGCAAGGTGCAGTTCCAGCAAGATGTCAATAACTCTGTTGTTCTTCTCTGCATGTCGGTTTATCTCTTTCATTAGTTTTAGAGAATCTACCGTCTCAATCATTGAGATATATGGAGCAATGTATTTCACCTTGTTTGTCTGCAGGTGACCAATAAAATGCCATTTTATGTCTTTGGGCAAAGCATCATATTTTATGCGCAGTTCTTGCTCACGACTCTCACCAAACACTCGCTGGCCTTCAGCATATGCCTCTTGCACTGCTGATATGGGGTGATATTTGCTTACAGCAACCAGTTCCACACCGTCGGCAAGCGAGTCTTTAACAACCTTCAGATTATCTTTTATCATCTGTTTGTATTTATTCTTCTACTGAGTTTTCTTGTGACTGTTGTAATTCAGCGTTCAGTGCATCTTCATATTCTGGACGGTCATCAGGTTCTTTCATGTTTTTCTTTACCATTCCGTCGTGCTCAAAAACATCCATAAGTGCTGTTTCTGCTACCTGGGCCAGTTTCCAATCCTGCATACCAGTATTCATTACTTCTTCCACATTCTTGACTGCATTCTGAAGTGTATTGCTCTGCACAAGAAGGTTTACGGCAGAAAGTTTCTCCTTGCTCGTTTTCTCGTCAATTATGATGAACTGCAGTTTTACCTTGTACCACTTGTCGTCACTTGGATTATCGCTGAAGAATATTTCCTTGTATGGTGCTTTCTTTATGTCGGTGATTACAAAATCACCTGTTATGTATGCAGTCATTTCCTCGGTGATGGTTTCTTCTGCTTCAGTGAATGTTAGAGCATCAACGACGTATGCTTCAGTCGTCTTTTTCTGCATGCCATCCTCCATCAATTTCTCATAACGTATCTTGGTCTCAAACCACTCAGCTGTTCTTGATCTCATTTTTGTATTTTTATTTATTCTGTTGTGTTTCTTTTTGTTTGGCAAATAAATAGTGTATGTCAGCCTTTGGCCGGTGCACGTCTTTGATTTGTGAGTGCAAAGTTACAAAAAAAAATGGAAATCCTCGAAAAATAGTACGAATTTTTTTCCAAATTATTTTGGAATATTCAAGAAAAAAACGTAACTTTGCGGATAATAACCCATTAATCCATTATTGCTATGAAACATGTTTTTTTACTTGCTTTGGCTAATCTGATGACAATATCTATTTCCGCACAGTCTATACCGCCTGTATCTAACCCTGTTTGCGCATACTGTGGTGTGAACCTTCCCAGTGGAGAAAAACATAAGCAGAGTTGTCGTTATTATGAAAAAAAACAATCTACAAAATTAAAAGACTATACTCCAATGACGGAAGTGAGTAGCAAGTATTCTCAGGCAGATCTCAAACGGCTGTATGGATACGGCAACGGATTAAAGTGTCCTCATTGCGGTGGCGTTTCGGGACATGTTGGTTCCGATTGTGTCATTAAATATTCTCAAAATCGTGCGAAAGAACTCCGTCAGGAAGCAGAGATGGCTAATGACGAGAAAGTACGGAAACGTATTTTGTTTCAGTACCATACGATGGAGGATAATATTAATACGCTTGCTAAAGCAGGGACGCAAACTCAAGTTACGCAGTTACAGCAAGAAAACAACAATACTCCTTCGTCGTCATCCTACACAAATATTGTTTCTCCCAATGTGTATGTCCTCAAAAATTATGACAAGAAACTGTCATACGGAAGTGGATATGCTACCGCTTTTGGTGCAACGATGCCAAATGGCACGGAACGCTGGCTGCTTACTGATCCAGAAGGCAATGAGGTAGGGATGTTTTCCAAAATCGAATTTGCAGAGGTTAATGGCACAAAACAATTCATTTTGGTGAGAAATGACAATGGTCAATGGGGCATTTATAGTAATAAGGGAATTCTTGTTTGTGAACCTCGGTATGAAAGTGTTAAATTGCTTACTACTCCCTTAGGCTCTGCCTCGGAAAATACTTTCTTTGATGTAACAAAAAGAGACGATAGCGGGGTTTTAAAACATGGATTATACAGCAGTGTTTGTGCGCCAGAAGTAAGACAAGGAGAAAACATCCCATGTCAATGTGACCAGATAGAACTGATAGACCGTTGTCCTGTATCTCTTGGAGTTCTTGCAAAAGTAATGGTGGAAGGTAAGGCGGCTGTGTTGAATGCCTCAAACGGTAATGTCGTTATTCAGCCTGTTTACTCATATGTGAACACTTATTTTACTCGTAAGAGAGGCATGTATTTCATCATTGGTGATACGAATGGTCTTGGAGCATGTCATGCGGAAAGTATGGAGGAGGTTGTACCTGTCACCAATGGATTCACTTTAGATAAAGTTCGTAATTTAATAGATGAAAGGGATAGATAATGAAGACTATTTTAACTATATTATTTGCCGTTGTTACTCTGCATGTGTCTGGCTCGCCAGAAGATATGTACAGTCTGTATGACAAGGAGGGAAAATATCGCGATATGCAGGAGCAGATGGACAAGGTGATTCAAAAGCGGGAACAGACAGAACAGGAAAGAAACGCCAAGACGACTGTCATTGTCGTCATCTCTGTTATTATGGGACTTGTTCCTATGGGATATATTGTCTATATGATTTTGAAAGAACGGAAATGGGAAACTAATCCACAGGGAACGAAACAGGCATTGGGTATCGCTTTGCTTGGTGGACTGCTGCTATTTGCAATCAACTTTGTATCACTGTATGTTAAAGTCATTTATGAAGATGAATTTTACAGATACGGTCCAGTTGTCTTTGGGCTGGTGATAGTAGTAGGCACAATAGTGCTGTTATGCAAAAGCATGAAGTCGAAATAATGTCAAACTAACATTCACTTAACACCAACCAGTCTGTCTGTACGGTCAGCATTACCACGATAGTAAATAAGTACATTGTATCTGTTACGGGTTTCATAAAATGAACCTTCAGAGGTGGGGATGAGGCTTCGCCCCTTATCATCTACGCAGAGGTATTGATAGGAATAATATCCATATTTAAGTGGCAGGGTAAGTTCATATCGACCTGCTTCGTCATCGTATGTCATTAGAAAGTTGTCTGTCTGCCAGTTGTTGGTCCACATACCGTTTACATATATGGGATATGGTTGCTTCTGGGTTTTAAGATAAAAATGTACGTTTACATATTCTGATGTGATGTCTTTCTCTGAATTGTCGGAATTTCTTATGTAAAATGCTCCGTTAGCAGTTTCGTCATATACATATGAGTGACGCTCATAGTCGGGCCATAGACTGGTGTGCCATTCTTCTCCGTCCCAGTAGTTTTCCTCTACATTCATTGAGTTGAGATGCACGTCGAGTATCTCAAACTTGTGGTATTCGTTGCCGGCATCAAATATAAGGTTACGGCAGTGCGTCCATTCCATGTACTGTTGGTTTAGACGCGAAGCTGTTGGCAATGATATGGCATTGTCCCAGCGGTTGTTTTGCAATACATAGCCTTTTATTTGTTCATTAGGGCTTGTAGCTCCGAGTTTTGAATAATCCACAATTACTTCTACCTGCTGATGATTCTTGCGCGTATCAATGTCGGTGTCGGCGGTATAGTTGAGGGCTATATTAGCTTTGTCTTCATTGACCATGAAGAATACGCTAAACAGTAGGTCGTCGCCATTGTCATTGTCTGTTATGTCCAGGCGATAGTTTCCGCTCATTGTCAAACGGCAATACCTGTTTGGTATCTGCAATTTGTAGTGCGTGTAGTTCTGGACGGTATTGATGGACTGTTCATAGTTGTCTATCGTCAGTCCATTTTGAAAACCACTCAGATAGTCACTGGTAAATAGAGTTTCAGACTCGGTAAAGTCTGCATCGAGATGCTTGATGCTATATGTCAGACGACGATAGGTGTGCGACAGCTCGTCGAAGTCAATGTTAATTGTTTCGTTACCGCCCAATTTTATGATAGGCAAGTCCTGCCACCTTGTGCCTGCGACGACGCTTAGTGATGCGATGTCGTCTGAATAAATAATGTGGCGTTGCGCAAACATTGTTACGCAACACCACATTGTTAATATAGATAAAAAGTATCTCATTGTTTATTTGTTATTTCAGCAACTCTGCAGATCTCTTGAGGAACTTATCAAGTGCAGCGCCCTTTAGCATACCATTCTGCAGCAATGCAAGGTCAATAATCTGGTGTACTTTGTCATTTGCTGCGGCATACGATGTCAGTACACCATCCTTTTTAGCCTCCTGCTCGGTAATGTTTTTACGAGTGTCTTCCAGTTGCTTCTTGTCGTTTTCTGAAATATCTTCTGGCTTTTTGTCTTTTTGTTCGTTTTCAAGCACTTGCTCTTGAGCCTTCAAACTTCTAATCTCTGCGAGGATTGGCTTCAACTGCTCGTCAGTTGATGTCTTGGCATCGGCAAGCACAGCCTTCACAATCTCGTTCTCGCTGTTTAGCACGAGAGTGTATGTGTCTGGCATTTGACCGTAGAAAGCCATGCCGCTCTGATATTTTGACATATCCTTCATACGGCGCATATATTCGCTTTGTGTGAATACGGCTGGCATCTGGTCGGTTCCCAGTGCTCCAACCTCCACATTGAAATGCGCTTTGTCCATTTGCGGCAACTGTGAATTGAATATCGCTGACAGATTGGCACTCTCGTCTGCTGACAGCTCCACTTTCTTTGCCTCGTCCTTAGGTATCAATCGTTCTATGATGTCGCCGTCAACACGCGTGAAGCGAGATTTCTCGAACTTCTGTTCAAACAATCCTACGGTTGGGGTGTCAAGCTGTCCGTCGAACATCAGCACAGAATATCCTTTCGCTTTGGCTGCCTCGATGTAAGAATATTGCTCATCTTTGTCGTTGGCATAGAGGTAAACAAGTGTACCGTCTTTGTCTGTCTGTTGGTCTTTAATGAGGTTTTTGTACTCCTCGTATGTGAAATGTTTGCCTTCGGTGTCTTTAAACAGGGCGAAGTCTTTTGCACGGTCATAGAAAGCTTCGTCTGTAAGCATTCCGTAGTTGATGAACACCTTAAGGTCATCCCACTTCTCTTCATAGTCCTTACGGTCTGCTTTGAAAATGCTGTTCATACGGTCAGCTACTTTCTTTGTAATATATGTTGCAATCTTCTTCACATTCTGGTCGCTCTGCAGGTAAGAACGGCTTACATTCAGAGGAATGTCCGGTGAATCGATGACACCATGAAGCAATGTGAGGAAGTCTGGCACGATACCTTCCACCTGGTCGGTAACAAACACTTGGTTGCAATATAGCTGTATCTTATTGCGCTGCAGGTCGATGTTTGACTGTATGCGTGGGAAATATAGGACACCAGTGAGATGGAACGGGAAATCCACATTCAGGTGAATCCAGAACAGTGGTTCGTCCTGCATTGGATATAATGTGCGATAGAAGGACTTGTAATCATCATCCTTCAGACTTGATGGTGTCTTTGTCCACAGAGGCTCAACATTGTTGATTATATTGTCCTCGTCAGTATCAACCATCTTGCTCTCTTCCTTTGACCATTCCTGCTTTTTGCCGAGTACGATGCTTACCGGCATGAACTTGCAGTATTTGTTAAGCAGACTGGAAATCTTTTCCTTTTCTAGGAATTCCTTGCAGTCCTCGCTGATGTGGAGCACAATGTCTGAACCACGCTCTGCTTTGTCTGTATTCTCTATTTCATATTCGGGACTGCCGTCACATGACCATTTTACTGCCTGTGCACCGTCTTTGTATGATTTCGTAATGATGTCCACTTTGTCGGCAACCATGAATGCAGAATAGAATCCCAGTCCGAAGTGACCGATGATGGCATTTGCATTGTCCTTGTATTTTTCAAGGAAGTCTGTGACGCCAGAAAATGCGATCTGGTTGATGTAGCGGTCTATCTCCTCCTCGGTCATGCCGATGCCGTGGTCGGATATTGTCAGTGTACCTGCTTCCTTGTCAAGGTTTATTCTGATGTTTGTATCACCAATCTCACCTTTGAAATCACCCTTCTCAGCAAGGGTCTTGAGTTTCTGCGTAGCATCAACGGCGTTGCTGACCATTTCGCGCAGGAAGATTTCGTGATCTGAGTAGAGAAACTTTTTGATGACGGGGAAGATGTTCTCTGTTGTAACCCCAATATTTCCTTTTGCCATTTTTTTATATTGTTTGAAGTGTTAATTCTTCTCGCTAATTACGCAAAAGGTGTGCCAAGATATTCACTGACCATTTCTGCTGCTCTTTCTCCATCGATGCCGGCAGATACTATTCCGCCAGCAAAACCTGCACCTTCACCAGCGGGGAAAAGCCCATTTATTCTTATATGTTGTAGAGTTTCGTTGTTTCGCAATATTCTTATTGGTGCAGAAGTGCGTGTTTCAACACCGATCATTAATGCTTCGTTTGTAAGGAAACCACGACGTTGCTTTCCAAAATATTCAAAGCCTTTTTGTAATCTTGTGGAAATCCCTTTTGGCATCCAGAAGTGGAGTGGGGAAGAGATTAGTCCAGGTGCATAACTACTTTTTGGCAGGTCGTAACTCAGTTTTCCCTTCACGAAATCTCCCATACGTTGTGCGGGAGCAGTCTGTTTCATGTTTCCTTGCAACCAACATTCTTTCTCTAATTTTTCCTGAAAGAGCATGACTTTCAATGCTTCGTCAGTATTTCCGTCGTCACGAATATCCTCTGGCCTTACTTCTACTACCATTCCAGAGTTGCTCCATTTTCCTCCACGACTGCTGGGCGACATTCCATTCACTACAATTTGCTCCTTGTCTGTTGCTGCAGGTATTACGAAACCTCCCGGACACATACAGAAAGAGTAAACACCGCGTCCATCCACTTGAGTGACAAAAGAATATTCTGCAGCAGGCAGATATTTTCCTCGTCCTTGTTTGTTGTGGTATTGTATTTGGTCGATAAGATGTGATGGATGCTCTAACCTTACGCCAACGGCAATGCCTTTGGCTTCCATTTCTATATCTGCTGATGAAAGATAGCGGTATACATCCCTTGCACTGTGTCCTGTAGCCAGTATTACAGGACCATGATATTCTTTTTCTTCTCCAGTTGATGTTATTGCCGCTATTCCTTCACATTTATCGTTCGTTATGAGCAACCGAGTCATTTTCGTTTGAAAATGAACCTCCCCACCACATTTGATTATTTGGTTGCGCATGTTTTCTATCACGATAGGCAACCTGTCTGTTCCTATATGTGGATGTGCATCGCTGAGAATGTTGCAAGAAGCACCAAACTGACAGAAAACATTGAGTATATGATTTGTATCGCCACGTTTCTTACTGCGTGTGTATAGTTTTCCATCAGAGTAAGCACCAGCTCCTCCTTCGCCGAAACAGTAATTTGATTCGTTGTCAACTTGTTGTGAATGCTTTATCTTTGCCAGGTCTTTCTTACGCTCCCTTACATCTTTGCCTCGTTCTATTATTATGGGGCGTAGTCCGCATTCTATCAATTTTAGAGCAGCAAATAATCCACAAGGGCCTTCACCTACAACGATAACTTGTTTTCCTTTTTGTACGTCAGGGTATTCGGTCCTGGTGAATGTTTCGTCTGTTGGTTCTTCGTTGATATATATTCTAAGAGTCAGATTGATGAAAACCTGTCTTTGTCGTGCATCAATGCTTTTCTTCAATGTGCGTATGTGGCATATAGAATTAAGATTTATGCCCAGTTCACAGCTTATGTGTTCTTTTAGGTTCGCTTCGTCAAAAGCGATATGTGGCAATATTCGAATATTGATTTCTTTTATCATCTTTGAATTGTTGAGTAGCGAGAATTATATAATGTACGGTGGTGTATCAGATGGTAATGCCGAAATGGTGCTTAATCTCTTCCATGACGAAAGTACTTTCGAGGGAACCCAAACTTGGGATGGCTCCCAAAACATTTAGTATGAATTCCTGATAGTATTTCATGTTTGGCGAGTGTACTTTAAGGAGGTAGTCAAATTTTCCTGATATATTGTAACATTCTGTTACCTCTGGTATATCTTTAATTCTGTTGCAGAAATCCTCCGCCACAGATTTGTTCATCTGTGCCAATTTTACACTGCAGAACACAATGAAGCCTCTGTGCAGTTTTTCTGCATCAAGTACTGTGATATATCGCTTGATATATCCTTCGTTCTCCAGTCGTCTTATTCTTTCAAATACAGGTGTGAGGCTGAGGTGACACTCAGCGGCAACCTGCTTTGTCGTTAGTTTCGCATTTTGTTGCAGCGTGCGCAGAATAAGAATGTCTTTTTCGTCGAGTTTTTCTTGTGTGATAATCTTTTCCGTCATGATAAATATGAATGATATAGACCTCTTTTCTATATATCGTTGCAAAGTTAGTGTGTTTTTCTATAATATACAAATATATTGGCATAAAAATCTATAATAGAGTCTTCAAAAATGCTTTTTCTGCATATAAGGGGAAAAGTTGTCGGTTTGTTTGCGTATTTTCTGTGTATATAGGTGTTGATGGATATATTTTCCAAATATTTTAAAACTCTTGGTAGATATTTCTAAATGTTGTAATTTTGCAGTTGAAAAGATTATTTAATCAGAAGATACTTATGGGGTATATTTTATATATGTAGTATAATATTCTGTAATAATCTAAGAAACAGCGAGTTGCTGATTGTGCGCCATAAAAGCGGTATGCAGAATACCATATACATGGGATTTCCCAGTTCAGGAAAATGCAGTAATTTTGCACTCACAAACATCACAAAAGAATAAATTAAACAGAAAAATAATTATAAATTTAAAAGAAAGGAATAACAAGTATGAGTACACAGAAATTTGCAAACTTACACGTAGAGACACTTGCCCTCCATGTAGGCCAGGAAGTAGCGGACCCAACAACAGACTCTCGCGCTGTTCCTATTTATCAGACCACATCTTATGTGTTCCATAATTCTCAGCATGCAGCAGATCGTTTCGGTCTTCGTGATGCCGGTAACATCTATGGACGATTGACAAACACTACTCAGAGTGTTTTCGAGGACAGAGTTGCGGCTCTTGAAGGTGGTGTGGCAGGATTGGCAGTAGCTTCTGGTGCAGCAGCCATAACATATGCATTGCAGAATATCGCTACTGTTGGTGATCATATTGTTGCTGCAGACAATCTTTATGGTGGTTCATACAACCTCATTACGCATACTCTTGCTAATCAGGGCGTAAGTAATACAATAGTAAATGTAAACGACCTTGATGCTCTGGAAAAGGCAATCCAGCCAAACACGAAAATCATTTATGCAGAGACATTTGGAAATCCTAACTCTGATGTAACAAACCTGGACGCCATTGCTGAGGTTGCACACAGACACAATATCGTGTTTATTGTTGACAACACATTTGCACCATTGGTGATACGTCCATTGGAGCATGGAGCTGATATTGTGGTTCATTCTGCAACAAAGTTCATTGGCGGTCATGGTTCAAGCCTTGGAGGTGTGATAGTTGATGGCGGAAAGTTCGATTGGAAAGCTAATGCTGACAAATATCCTACTATTGCAAAGCCGGATCCGTCATATCATGGCACAATATTTGCAGATGTCGCAGGTGCAGCTGCTTTTGTAACACGAATTCGTGCGGTGATACTGAGAGATACAGGTGCAACAATTTCACCATTTAACGCTTGGATACTGTTGCAGGGTGTGGAGACTTTGCCTCTCAGAATAGAGCGTCATGTTGAAAATGCTTTGAAGGTTGTGGAGTATCTTGAGAAACATCCAAAAGTTAAGAGCGTATCTCATCCTTCACTTTCATCACATAAGGATAATGCTCTGTACAATAAGTATTTCCCTAATGGTGCTGGATCAATATTTACATTTGAAATAAATGGTACACAGGAGGATGCATGGAAGTTTATAGACTCTCTGAAGATATTCTCTTTGCTGGCAAATGTTGCGGATGTTAAGTCACTCGTGATACATCCTTATACAACTACACACTCACAGCTAAGTCCTGAGGAATTAGCAGCTCAGCACATTACTCCAAGCACTGTTAGATTGTCAATAGGTGTGGAGAATATTAGTGACATATTGGCAGATATTGAACAGGCATTGGGACAGATTTAATGATATAATCATTTATATATAATAGAAGTATAATCAGTTAAAAAAGAAAGGAATAAAAAAATGGCAATTTCTAAATCACTTACAGAGCTTGTGGGTAACACACCGCTCTTGGAACTTGGAAAATTCTCGAAAGAGAAAGGTATTGAAACTCCAGTCATTGCCAAGGTAGAGTTTTTCAACCCTGGTGGTTCAGTCAAGGATCGCATTGCTTTGGCAATGGTTGAAGATGCGGAGAAAAAAGGTATTTTGAAACCTGGTGCAACAATTATAGAACCGACATCTGGTAACACTGGTGTAGGCCTGGCGCTTGTCAGTGCTGTGAAAGGGTATCACCTTATTCTTACCATGCCTGAAACGATGAGTGTGGAACGTAGAAACCTTGTGAAGGCATACGGCGCAGAAGTTCGCTTGACCAGTGGTAAAGAGGGTATGTCTGGTGCCATTAAAGCTGCTAATGAATTGCGTGATTCCATTCCAGGAAGTGTAATACTGCAGCAGTTCGAGAACGAGGCCAATCCTTCTAAGCACTATGCAACCACAGGTCCTGAAATATGGAATCAGACTGAAGGTCAGGTTGACATATTCGTAGCAGGCGTAGGCACTGGTGGTACTGTTTCAGGTGTTGGCAAGTATCTGAAGGAGCAGAATCCTAACGTAAAGGTTTATGCTGTAGAACCATCTACTTCTGCCGTTCTTAATGGAAAACCCAGTGGTCCACATAAGATTCAGGGTATTGGAGCAGGATTTGTGCCTAAGACTTATAATGGCGACATTATTGACGAGGTAATTGATGTTGATAATGATGATGCAATCCGTACAAGCCGTGAGTTGGCACAGCAAGAAGGTTTGCTTGTAGGTATTTCCTCTGGTGCTGCTGCGTTTGCTGCAACTGTGTTGGCAAAGCGTCCGGAAAATAAAGGCAAGAAGATTGTTGCCTTGCTGCCAGATACTGGCGAGCGTTATCTTTCTACAGTGCTTTATGCTTTTGATGAATATCCACTATGATTATAAATAGCTGACAAAGAAAATCTCATTCTGTTTATCTCTTGAGAGAAACAGAATGAGATTTTTTTTTTTCTTTTAGGTGTCATAAAAAATACCGTAACGCTTGTAGTCTTTGTGAGACAGAAGTGTTACGGCATTTATTATTTATGCAATTATTATTGCATTATAAATTAGTTGTTCTCTGGACGGAGCTGGCGAACAGTCTCAGCAGTACGCCACATCTCTGAGTCGTGGAGAGCCTTGAGCTCTTTCTCAAGACCTACGCGATAGTCAGGCTTAGAGTTTGCATCGATAGAAATCTGTGCCTCGTTACCAGACTTAACAGAAGCGTAGAGCTTCTCTACTACAGGCTTGCATGCATCGTGGAATGGGCCCATCCAGTCGAGAGCACCACGCTGTGCAGTTGTAGAGCAGTTAGCATACATCCAGTCCATACCCTTCTCAGCAAAGAGAGGCATGAGTGACTGTGTCAACTCCTCAACGGTCTCATTGAATGCCTCAGAAGGAGTGTGTCCGTTCTCACGGAGAACCTCATACTGTGCAAGCAGCAGACCCTGAATTGCACCCATCAGTGAGCCACGCTCGCCAGTGAGGTCAGATGTAGCCTCGCGCTGGAATGTTGTCTCGAACAGGTAGCCAGAGCCGATACCGATACCAAGAGCAAGTGTGCGGTCAAGAGCCTTGCCTGTTGCGTCGTTATATACTGCGTATGAAGAGTTAAGGCCACGACCCTCAAGGAACATGGTGCGGAGTGATGTACCAGAACCCTTAGGAGCAACCATGATAACGTCGATATCCTTAGATGGTACGCAACCTGTGCGGTCAGACCATGTGATGGCGAAACCATGAGAGAAATAGAGTGCCTTACCAGGTGTAAGGTATTTCTGCAGTGTAGGCCATACAGACATTACAGCAGCGTCAGACAGCAGACACATAATGATTGTGCCCTTGTCGGCAGCTTCCTCGATAGAGAACAGTGTCTCGCCTGGTACCCAACCGTCGTTGACAGCTTTCTCGAATGTCTTGCCCTGACGCTGGCCAACGATTACGTTGAAGCCATTGTCACGAAGGTTGCATGCCTGGCCTGGGCCCTGCACACCATAACCGATTACTGCGATAGTCTCATCTTTCAGGATCTCACGAGCTTTCTCAAGTGGGAACTCCTCACGTGTCATTACCTCTTCGATAACGCCACCAAAATTCATTTTTGCCATAGTTTTTTCTTTTGTTTATATGGATTTTCTAGTTGTTATACTTTTCAAACTGCAAAGGTAATAATTTATTTTTGAATAAACAAATAATTATTCACTTTGTTTTGAAATTCATCATTATACGAGCCAATTCTGTGTCTTCATCGCCTTCATTATGACGTACAAGGCGGAAATAATACATTCCATTGTCGTCTTCCTTGTGGTATATGCGCACGGTGTCGCCCCAGTGTCCTTCAGCCACGTATGCTATCTCTATACGATGAACCTGATGAGACAGATAGAAATCTGGTGAAAAGATATCCATTACATGGTCTATATAACGCATGGAATTGAGGTGACCGTTCACATCAAGGTCTCCGTAAAGTACTTTGAATTCTGTGTAATCTGTCATTTCTGGTGTTTTGACGCGTGACACATCCTTAATCGGGCATTCCTTCTCAGGATAAAGATATTCATTTATCTTGCCGTCATTGATGGCGAGTATGTCTTGTGGCTCGCGTGTCACGGTATCTATCATCGCCCAGATGCTCTTGGCATGGCCATAAATCTTGCTGCCGTCTTCGGAGCGTATCTCCCAGTTTCGTTTTGTGAAGAACTTCATGGCATTCTCTACCCAGGTCTCTATTACAAAATCATCATGCTCCACAGGTATGTCGTCAAGTTCCAGTGCAAGACGTGAGAGTACCCATGTCTTGTTCTGTGTCCACAGATATGTCATGCCGAATCCGCGTGCAGTGGAGTGCATGTCTGAAGCGTTGAGCAGGTCGTTGCCCAGATGACCAATGCACAGTTTCTTTGCAAAGTCACAGTGGAAGGCATTTGCAGTAGTGTGGTACAGTGGACGTGTCTTTTCCATTTCCATATTATTATGTTTTTATAGTACTTTGTTGAAAAGCAGATGCAAAGTTAGCATTTTATTTCCAAACATACAAGTTTTCTCTTAACTATTTATACTAATACAAGAATACTGGTGCAGATTCAGTATAATCCGCACCAGCATTGATAATATGTGGGTGATATTTATTTTCGCATTCCGTGAGGACGGTATTTTGCTCCTTGTGATGTGGTAGATTTTGGAGCGTTGTATATACCTCTGTCATGTATGGCGTATGTGTATAGATTGTCGTCGTAATCTACAACGTATAGAACCTCCATGTTGTTTCTGTACTGTATCTCCATATAATGCACTTTCTTCGGCATCAGAATCTTACTGTACATCTTGCCTGTCTTTTTGTCAAGCATGTATAGATAGTCTTTTTCATTGGTAAAGCCGTATGAGCAGAATACGTAGTCGTCGTTGAGTATGAAGATGTCGTTACTTACCAGATAATCCGTCTGCCATACTATATATCCGTTGTTTACGTCATAGCAATATAGTTTGCTTCCTTTGCCGTTTATGCTTGAGGCATAACTTGGACAAGCCATGTTGAAAAGCAGGTAGCCGTTGCTGTCGTCCCATCTTACGTCTTGTACCTCACAGTAATGGTTGTTGGCAATATTACAGAGGTCGTGTCCGCTGATGAATTCCTTTTTCTCATTGTATAGAGAAACAATGAAACTGTATTTGTCGCTGCTGGTGGGCAGACGATACATAGCCAGCCATCCTATGTTTATAGGTTCGGCTATATACAGTTCGTATCCATCTCCTGCAGTCCAGGGAAGGTCGTTAGCCTGGATATCCTCACGCAGTCGATAGATGTAACCGTTGGGTTTGTTCTTACATGTTACGATTTCATTACCCCAATTAGCACCGTATTTCCTCAACAGTGATAACCCCTGGGCATTAGCTGTAATGGCAAAGATGAATGCCGTTATTAGTAAAACAACTTTTTTCATACGAACATATTGTTTTTAGAGTTAGATAATGTGGCTGTTTTATAGTTTGCTTCCGTCCATTTTCTTGGGACAGTAATCATTGAATGGACATTTAGTACATTGTGGCTTAAGGCTTTTGCAGATATATCTGCCATGAAGAAGAAGCCAATGGTGGGCTCGTGACAACATATTGTTCGGAATATGTCGTATCAGTTCCTGTTCCACCTTGTATGGCGTGTTGTGTCTCTTGTTTACGAGGCCGAGGCGGTGACTGACACGATATACGTGTGTATCAACGGGCATGGCGTTTTTGGTGAATGCGACAGCCATTATTACATTGGCGGTTTTGCGACCCACACCGGGCAACTGAGTCAGGGATTCCATATTGTCTGGCACATCCCCATGAAAATCAGACATTATCATCTTGGACAAGTCAACGATATGTCTGCTTTTGGCGTTTGGGTAGGAAACGCTTTTGATATATTCATATACATCATCATATTCTGCCAGAGCCATTTTTTGAGGGGTGGGGTAGGCGGCAAACAGCGCCGGAGTAACGGCATTTACCCTTTTGTCTGTACACTGTGCAGAGAGGACAACGGCAATAAGCAACTGAAAGACTGATGAGAATTCAAGTTCTGTGTCAGCTGTAGGTTGCGTTTTGCTGAAATAATCCAGTATCGTGTCATATCTCTGTTGTAGTGTCATGATATATTTGAATATATAATGTAAGACTTTGTAGAACTATTATAAATATAAAAGGTAAAAAGGTAAATAGATTACTCCGAAAATCTAATACGGGGCAGTCTTTTTACCTTTCTACCTTTTTAATATAATCAGTTCAAATTATTCGCCTTTTTCCATCTGGGCCTTGAGGGCAGCCAAAGCGTCAAAATCTCCAAGAGATGTAGCGGCTGCAACATTGTTGATCTGTGTTGCATCGTCCTTCTTGGCTGTGCTGCGCTTTGCACCACTGCGAGCCTTCTTCTCAGTCTGCTCGAGTTCCTTGTCAGGCTCGAATGTGCGAGAGTGAGAGAGAATGATTCGCTTGCTGTCCTTGACGAATTCAATTACCTTGAAGTCGAGCTCTTCGCCCTTCTGTGCCTGAGAGCCGTCTTCCTTGACAAGGTGCTTAGGAGTTGCGAAACCTTCGCCGCCCTCGTTGAGGGTGATAACGGCTCCGCGGTCCATGATCTCAGAAACAACACCTTTGTGTACAGAACCTGCGGTGTAGATTGTCTCGTATGTATCCCATGGATTGTCCTCAAGCTGCTTGTGACCGAGAGACAGACGACGGTTTTCCTTGTCGATTTCCAGAACAACAACCTCGATTGATGCACCAACCTGAGTGAACTCTGAAGGATGCTTAACCTTCTTGGTCCATGAAAGGTCTGAAATGTGAATCAAGCCGTCAACACCCTCTTCCAACTCAACGAATATACCGAAGTTGGTGAAGTTGCGAACTTTTGCAGTGTGCTTAGAACCTACAGGATATTTAGTTTCGATGTCAGCCCATGGGTCTTCCTTCAACTGACGGATACCGAGAGACATCTTGCGCTCCTCGCGGTCGAGAGTGAGGATTTCAGCCTCAACCTCGTCACCAACCTTGAGGAAGTCCTGTGCTGAGCGAAGGTGCTGGCTCCATGACATTTCTGATACGTGGATAAGACCTTCAACACCAGGTGCAACCTCAACGAATGCACCGTAGTCAGCAATAACGACAACCTTACCCTTGATGCGGTCACCAACCTTGAGGTTAGCGTCGAGTGCATCCCAAGGATGTGGAGTGAGCTGCTTGAGACCAAGAGCAATACGCTTCTTCTCGTCGTCAAAGTCGAGGATAACGACGTTGATCTTCTGGTCAAGCTGCACAACCTCGTGTGGATCGCTTACGCGGCCCCATGAAAGGTCTGTGATGTGTACGAGACCGTCAACACCTCCGAGGTCGATGAATACACCGTATGAAGTGATGTTCTTAACAGTGCCCTCGTAAACCTGACCCTTTTCAAGCTTAGACATGATCTCCTGGCGCTGTGCCTCGAGCTCAGCCTCGATGAGAGCCTTGTGTGAAACAACGACATTGCGGAACTCCTGATTGATTTTGACAATCTTGAACTCCATTGTCTTGCCTACGAATACATCGTAGTCGCGGATTGGATGAACGTCAATCTGTGAACCTGGCAGGAATGCCTCGATTCCAAATACGTCAACGATCATGCCACCCTTAGTGCGGCACTTAATGAAGCCCTGGATAATCTCTTCATTGTTGAGAGCCTCGTTGACACGCTCCCAACTCTTAGCCATGTGAGCTTTCTTGTGTGAAAGGACGAGCTGGCCTTTCTTGTCCTCCTGGTTCTCAACGTACACCTCAACAGTGTCGCCAATTTTGAGATCAGGATTGTAACGGAACTCAGAAGCTGCGATGATTGCATCGCTCTTGTAACCGATGTTGACGATTACTTCCTTCTTGTCCAGTGAAATTACGGTACCCTCTACCACCTGGCCTTCAGATACCTTGTTGAGTGTTGCATCGTAAGAAGCCTGCTGTGACTCCTTGCTTGCGTTTGAAATACCGCCGTTCTCGAACTCTTCCCAGTTGAAATCCTCGAGTGGCTGTACATTTTTAAAGTTAGACATAAGTTAATTAATTAATTTAAATGATGTGTCTTCGTTGACAAATCGAGTGCAAAGGTACAAACTTTTTTATATATATTGTTCGCGTATGACTGTGAGACACCAAAGATTTATCTTTTTTTAACAGAATTGCAGATGAAATTTGATTAAAATGTATTGTATTCTGAATTAATTTATTACTTTTGTGCCGAAATTTTGATTAACTATGAAAAGTAAGAAACTTTATTCCTTGGGTTTGGGGGCATTTATCGCAATTATAGTTGCTTTAGTGGCTCTTTTTCTTTTTTATCCTGTCAACAAAGTAGGTAAGACATCTTATCTTTATATAGATAATGATGATAATGTTGACTCGATAACGCAAAAGCTTGACACAGTGTGCAATGGTATTGGTATGGCAACATTGAAAACGCTTATAAGACATACTGATTACGCAGATAATATGCGAACTGGCCGTTATGCTGTTGATACCAAAACGGGCGCATTTGTATTGTTCAGACATCTTCGTGCTGGACAGCAAGAACCTGTTATGTTGACAATTCAACCGGTTCGAACTAAGGAGCAGTTAGCTGAACGTTTGTCTGGAAAGTTGATGATTCAGAAGGACGAATTGCTTGCAATTATGAATAATAATGATTCTTGTGCGAAATTCGGACTGGATACAGCTACTATAATAACTCTCTTTATGCCAAATACATACGAAGTATATTGGAATCTTTCTGCTAACAAGTTGCTTTCAAAGATGAAGCAAGAGAGTGATAAGTTTTGGACGAAGGAGCGTATGTCAAAGGCAGAGGCTTTGAATCTTACAAAGGAAGAGGTGATGACGATAGCCAGCATTGTAGATGAGGAAACCAGTAATAATGGTGAGAAACCTCGTGTTGCAGGTATGTATTTTAACCGTTTGCGTAAGCCGATGCCTCTTCAGGCAGATCCTACGATTAAGTTTGCTCTCAAGGATTTTGCTATTACGCGAATATATAACAATATGCTTTTTGTTGATTCTCCATATAATACATATAAAAATGAAGGATTGCCACCGGGCCCTATTCGTATTCCAAGTGTTGAGGGCATTGAGGCGGTACTAAACATGGAACATCATGATTTCCTGTATATGTGTGCCAAGGAGGATTTCTCAGGTACGCATAATTTCGCCCGTACATATCCAGAGCATTTGTTGAATGCTGCGAAATATAGCCAGGCGCTGAACCAACGTAATATTGGCAAATATGGTTCAGAAGGAAAATAAGCGTCTTGTAGCAGTTTTTGATTTTGATGGCACATTGACGTCACGAGATACCATGTTTGATTTCATTGGTTTTGCTTGTGGCAGGTTAAAACTTTGGCTCGGATTGATTTTGTTCGCACCAATCATTGCTGTTATGTTTATGAAAATCATAGACAATAACAGTTGTAAGCAAATGCTTTTGTCTTGGTTCTTTAAGGGGATGACCTATAACGAGTTCCGTGCTTTAGGTGAAAGGTATGCTGAAAGGGCGTCGAAGTTATTGCGAAGTGATACCGTTCAGTATCTGCGTGAACGTAAAGAGGAGGGGTGTAAGGTGTATGTGGTCAGTGCAAGTATAAAGGAGTGGGTTGCTCCTGTTTGTCATTCGCTTGGAGTGGATGAGGTTTTGGCAACAGAGTTTGCAGTTGACTCGGATGGCTTGCTAACAGGACGTTTTGCTGTTCATAATTGTTTCGGTCAAGAGAAAGTGAGGCGTTTGATTGATGTTGAACCGCAGCGTGACGACTATTATCTGTACGCATACGGTGATAGCCGTGGAGACAAGGAAATGTTCGAGTTTGCTGATGAATACTTGAAGGTTTAAAGCCAAAAAATGTAATAATTATAACAATTCATGTTAAAAAAAGCAGAATGTCAAAAAAAATGTGTACCTTTGCACTTGATTATTTATAATGTAAAACGAGTAATTAACAATCATTTTGACATTCAAATTGCGTAGCTTACCACGACATATAGTTATCATACTGTTTGCATTGTTTTATGCATTGCAGACTCAAGCAGTATTGAAAGAGGACAGTTTGACCAACACATTGCGTATATTGCGCAATGAGTTGATCAAGTATCATGATGAATACGGTGAGAAACAGAAAATGAGGCACAATGCAGACCGCAATGTGTTAAAGACATTGATGGAGACGATGAAAAACTCCAACCAGAATGCTTTGATGCTTTATTCTCAGCGTGAAGGGTATGTCTTTGATCTGACGTACGCTTGCCATGAAGCCATAGAACAATACAAAGAGTTTGAACGACATCTTGTGCCTTTCACCAAATATGTTGACAAAAGCAATGGTGAAGTGGCACGTATTGACAGTTTGATACAATGCCTGAAGACCATGCCGGAAATGGCACTTGATGAGCAAAGCAAGGTGGATCGCAATGTGTGTCTGGCATTGGCTGTCAATATACGCCGCATGGTTGTGGAAGACAGAGACCAGTTGGCTGAATACATCACATATTACAAGATGACAGAAAACAAACTGAGAAGTTTGAACGACTATGCCAACATGCGATATGGAGAGATTCAGAACAGCATATTCAAGAATGGTGAGGAGAATTATTTCAGGATACTGTCGCGTTTTGGCAGTTATCTGACGGAAACGAAGGAAAGTGTTGACGAGAAATATTCATCCTACGATAATGTTCGGTCGCAATGGGACAGCCGTTGGATAATACGTTTGTTTGCAGTTATATTGTTTTATGCTTTCGTTGCTATAATCATTAATCAGATTATAGTACACTGGCTGATATCGCGTCTCATACAAAAAGGTATGCTGACAAGAATAGCCAAGTGGTTTATGGAAAAGCGTAAATGTATAATATACGCTTCTACAGCTGTTGTCTTTGCTGTCATTCTCGGTATTGTCCAGGCGGTTAGTAAGCAGAACTTTATAGTAATGGCATCATCGCTGTTAGTACAGTTCGCTTGGTTGCTTAGTGTTATAATTATATCTACATTGCTGCGTGTTAAGGCAGAACAGACGATGAAAACACTATATGTGTATATGCCTTTATTGGTCAATGGCTTCATCGTTATTAGTTTCCGAGTAGTTTTGATACCTAATACACTCGTAAATCTTATTTTCCCGCCAATACTCTTAATCTGTTGTATATGGCAATGGCAGGCATTGCGCAGCGTAACCGGTATAGAAAAAACTGATCGTGGATATGCATATTTCTCACAGATAATCTTTATCACTTCACTGTTGTGTTCTGTAATAGGCTATACTCTGTTGGCTGTGCAGATACTTATATGGTGGATAATGCAGTTGACCTGTATATTGACGATTACGTGTTTGCGTGATTGGTATCGTGAATATTCAAAAGAGAAGAAACTGGTGGAACGACCAATTACGGAAACGTGGTATCATGCCATTATTTACTGGGTTGGACTTCCGACGGCAGCTGTCGGCTCTGTCGTGCTGAGTTTGTATTGGGCTGCAGATGTATTCAACTTGTCAGATTTGACATGGAAGATGTTTACGGAGCGTTTTATTGATACTCCTAATTTCAAGGCAAGCATCTTCGGCATTGCACAAGTTATAATATCTTGGTTTGTATTCAATTATATCAATCATACAGCAAAAGCTTTCTCAAAGCATTATCTGGTATTGCATGATAAGTCAAACGCAGAACAGCGTTTTATGATGGTAAAGAATGTCATGCAGATAATAATTTGGGGAATATGGTTCCTGGTGGCAATGAATGTGTTCCACGTATCGAATACATGGCTGGTAGTTGTTTCTGGCGGTCTGTCAACAGGTGTCGGCTTCGCATCAAAAGATATACTTGAAAATATCTATTACGGCATATCGCTTATGACTGGTCGTATAAAGATTGGTGACTTGATAGTTTGTGACGGTGTGCGTGGACGTGTTTCAAGTATTTCGTACACATCAACGACCATCGACACTATCGACGGTTCTGTGATTGCATTCCAGAACTCGCAGCTGTTCACCAAAAACTATAAGAATATGACGCGCAACCACGGTTATGAGCAGCATATCCTTGATGTAGGCGTGGCGTATGGAACAGATGTGCGTAAAGCCAAGGAGGTAATAGAAAATGCTGTGGTACAACTGCGTTGCATAGACCAGCGTAAAGGTGTAAGGGTCGTACTGAAAGAACTTGGCGATTCTGCTTTGGTGTTCAAGGTATTGGTATGGGTCAATGTGTTTACGCAATATATTGATGATGGTGAGATCTTTGAGGCAATATACAATGCCTTAAATGATAATAACATAGAGATTCCATTCCCTCAGACGGATGTTCATATCAAGACACAATTGGAAGAAACTGTTGATTAATGACAAATCGTATATTTAACATATTGTTTTTACTGGCTGCATGTCTGTGTGTGCAGGGGCAGACCTCTGACTCTCTTATCGTGAATGATTTGAGAGACAAGGGTGTGACGTTCTCACACGACAACAGTATAACCCTGTTTAACAGCGGGCAGAAGAAATACGACGATATGTTTGCGGCTATACGACAGGCTCGTTCCAGTGTTCATCTTGAATATTTCAACTTCCGTAATGATTCCATTGCGAATGCGTTGTTTGACCTTCTTGCAGAAAAGGCTCGTGAGGGAGTGGAGGTAAGGGCGCTGTATGATGCTTTCGGCAACATGTCTAACAACCGTCCGTTGAAGAAAGAGCATGTAAAGAAATTCCGTGACCTTGGTATAGAATTGTATGAGTTTGATCCAATAGGATTTCCATGGATCAATCATGTATTTCACAGGGATCATCGCAAGATTGTTGTCATTGACGGCCAAATAGCGTACACGGGAGGTATGAACGTGGCAGACTATTACATACATGGTACTGATGTAGTGGGGGCATGGCGTGACATGCACTGTAGGATTGATGGAGAAGAGGTAAATACTCTGCAGAACATCTTTCTCAAGATATGGAACAAGCAGACAGGACAGAGGGTCAGTGGCGCGAAGTATTATCGTGGCATCAGTCCTGCTACATATTTTAAAGGTATAAAGCCCGATACAACTGCAACGGCATATAAGAAGATGGTTGGTATAATCAATCGTGAGCCGCATAAGACCAACCGTATCATGAGGCAGTTCTATATTTCTTGTTTTGACAATGCCAAAGACAGTATAAAACTTATAAATCCATATATGTCGCTTACTCACAGCGTAAAGCGTGCAATCAAGAGAGCGTTGAAACGAGGCGTGAAGTTGCAGGTTATGATGGCGGAGAAGAGCGACATTCCTATGGAGCCAGATGCATCGTTCCATCATTTGCATTGGATGATGAAACGTGGTGCGGAGGTATATATATATCAGGATGGTTTCCATCATACCAAGGTAATAATGGTTGATGGGAGGTTGTGCACCGTAGGTAGTTGTAACCTTGATGCAAGATCTCTGAATTGGGACTATGAAGAGAATGCAGTGATAGTGGATAGAAACACCACTGCAGAACTTGAACGTCTTTTCGAAGCAGACACGAAGAAAAGTTTTCTGTTGACTCCAGAGCGCTGGGATCAGTGGCGCACTCGTGGTCAGAAAACATACGGATGGTTTGCGAAACTATTATCAACATGGCTTTAAAATTTAATATTATGCAGAAATACGACACACTTGATGCCTATTGGCATGACATACATGGTATTCCGACTCTGAGTGATGACGAGGAGCGTGCTCTCTCTGAGAGAATAAAGGAAGGTGATGAGAAGGCTTTGGATAAGCTGGTGACGTCAAACCTGCGTTTTGTTGTCAGTCTTGCTCGACAGTATTCAATGAAGACAGACGATGTGAGTATTGATGACCTGATAAGTGAGGGTAACATCGCATTGATGATGGCAGCACGCAAGTGGAATCCGGAAAAGGAACCGCATTTCGTCAGTTATGCCGTTCATGATGTGAAGCGTGCCATGCTTCAGGCTGTTTCACAACAGGATAATACAGTAACGCTTGATGCTCCAGCTCACCAAGGTCAGACCAACACCCGTGGCGATATGCAGAAAGCCGGCAAGCCTATGACGGATGATGCAACTGAGGAAGGAGAAAACTCCCAGTCTCTCGCCCTTGCCATGCGTTACCTTGATGACAGGGAAAAGACCATTATCAAATCCTTTTACGGTATAGGAACGGAAGATACACGCACTATGGCGGAGATAGGAGAGGAGATGGGCCTGAAGCGTGAGCGTGTAAGGCAGATTCGTAAAACAGCAGAACGAAAGATAAGAAAAAAGTTAAAAGACTCAAAGTAAATAATGAAGAAAATTGTTATATTCTTGATGGCATTGTTGACGATGACCGCATCCTATGCGCAAAAGTCGAAAGCAAATGTCAAGACAAAAAAGGTACAGGTTGTAAGTGACATTGTGGATGCACACGGCATGTATGTGTATGGTGTCGCTTTTTCTCCTGTTGACTCTGTAGTTTATATCACCGACGAGCAGGAACTTGATGGTGCGCAGATGCATCTCAGAACCAAGTTCATTGTAGGTCGTGACGAATTGTCAAAACAACTGCAAAGGCAGATGATGCTTGAAGGAGAAAAGAATTTCAGTTGTTGTGTGGTATATAGTCAGGATATAAAGAAACTTGACAAGAAATATCAGAAGCAGATATCATATTACAAAAAGCGTGGTTTCACGGTAAATCAACTTAGCAGAGACCGCTTCCTTTTCAAGGCAGTGAGAAGGGAATATACCGAGGGCGGTTATGCTACAGAGGAGATAGAAGTACCAGTGGAGGAGTAATGACTTATATCATTGGTGGACATAAGGTTACTGTGAATCTGTATTGTGGTGACGGAATGCTTGACAGACTGTTGCCATCGTTTTCTTCTTTCAAGTCAGAAGAGTGCGGCGAACAGTTGTTTACGCTTGATGTATGCAAGACGCTTGGTGCGATAGATTCCAATGACAGTCGGTTGATTCGTGAGGTAGATACGGGCAATGGTATCACACGCGTGTCTAAGTTGAAAGACGGAGGCTATCAGTTTAACGTCCGGAATGTAGATGGCGTGGAATGTGCCTTGATAATATGCAATGCTGAGTTTGACAAATGCCGATGCAGTCTCAGCGGCACTTTACCGATGATGCGGTTTGCCCTGAACAACACATTGATGCTTGTATATGCTTTCAGTGCAGCAAAGCACGATACATTGCTTGTGCATGCATCTGTTGTCAGACATAATGGCGTGGCGTATGCCTTTACTGCAAAGAGCGGAACGGGAAAGAGCACACAGGTTGCCAACTGGTTGCGCAACATAGAAGGATGCGACATGGTGAATGACGACAATCCTATATTCCGTTTCATTGACGGCAAAGCGATGTTGTTCGGCTCACCATGGAGTGGCAAGACACCATGTTACAGAAATATCGTTGTTCCACTTGCCGCCTTGATGATGATAAAGCGTGATGAACGCAACTATGTGAAGGTGCAGAGTCCGATAATGGCTTTCTCAACCCTCTTGACTGCGTGTTCGGCCATGAAATGGGATGAGGCATTGTTTGAGAATGTGTGTGGTACTGTGTCAAAGATTGTAGAAAACATAAAAGTGGCAGAGCTTCACTGTTTGCCAAATGCAGAATCTGCGTTTGTTTGCAGGGAATATCTTGAGAATGATACAACTGACTAATGACATACTCATACCTCAGATAGCGGAACAGATAAAAAACGGCTATACTGTCACGCTGCCCCTCAAGGGATTCAGCATGCGTCCATTCCTTGAAGACGGGCGCGACAAGGCATTGCTCGTTGCCGTTCCTGCAGAGCTTCATGTCGGAGATGTTATACTTGCAGAAATCTCGCCTCAGCGATGGGCCTTGCATAGAATCGTCAATATCAGCGGTGATGACATCACCATGTATGGAGACGGAAATTTCTCGCCAGAGTATATAAAACGCAAAGACGTGATAGCGTTAGCTACGGGATTCTACAGGAAAGGGAAAGATACTCTTGACAGTGTCGATTCCACCTTATATATAATATATTGGAAGATGTGGGTTAGGTTGCGTCCTGTCAGACGATACCTGCTCGGTATTTGGAGACTGTGGCACTATCCAAAAGCTACAATAAAGTTGATAAGTAAAAAGATAAATAAATCATAAACCATAGAAATGAAAATAAAGTCAGGATTCAAACTCAACACTGTCTGTGGTCAGACTTTTCTCGTACCGATGGGGGAGGGAAACATCGACTACTCCAAACTCATAGCACTCAATGAATCATCGCTCCTCATGTGGAAACGCATGGAACAAGGAGACTTCGACACAGATGATTTGGTCAAGGTGCTTCTTGAAGAATATGATGTAGAAGAAAGTGTGGCACGCAAGGACGTAGAGAATATAATAGAACAATTCAAGGCAGAAAAGATAATAATAGACTAAAAGATATGTATAGGACTAATACCTGCGGAGAGCTCCGCATAGAGAATGTAGGCCAGAAGGTAACACTGGCAGGCTGGGTGCAGGGTGTTCACAACCTTGGAGCACTTACTTTTGTTGATCTTCGTGATCGTTATGGCATAACACAGCTGGCTTTCAATGAAGATGCCAAGGAAGAATTGAAGGAGAAGGCTGCCCATCTCGGTCGTGAGTATGTAGTGCAGGCTGTTGGCACTGTGGCTGAGCGTTATTCCAAAAACAAGAAACTTCCCACTGGTGACATTGAAATTATCGTTGACGAACTGAATATCATCAGCGAGAGTCTCACTCCTCCGTTTACCATTGAGGATGACACCGATGGTGGTGACGAACTGCGTATGAAGTATCGTTACCTTGACCTGCGCCGTACTGCTGTGCGCAAGAATCTGGAACTGCGCCACAAGATGACAATCCTGATACGCAACTTCCTTGATGCACGCCAGTTTATTGAGGTGGAGACACCTATACTCATCGGCTCTACTCCAGAGGGCGCTCGTGACTTCGTTGTGCCTTCACGCATGAATCCAGGACAGTTCTATGCTCTGCCTCAGTCACCTCAGACACTGAAGCAGTTGCTCATGGTGTCAGGCTTCGACCGTTATTTCCAGATTGCCAAGTGCTTCCGCGATGAAGACCTTCGTGCTGACCGTCAGCCGGAGTTCACACAGATAGACTGTGAGATGTCGTTTGTTGACCAGGATGATGTTATCAACATCTTTGAGGATATGGCGCGCCATCTGTTCAAGGAGGTGCGTGGTGTTGACCTCCCTGCCAAGCTTCGTCAGATGACATGGCACGAGGCAATGTCAAAATATGGTTCTGACAAGCCAGACCTTCGTTTCGGCATGGAGTTCGTTGAACTGATGGACGTCTTGAAACTTGGTACCTTCCAGGTATTTGACAATGCAGAGTACATTGGCGGTATCTGTGCAGAGGGTTGCGCCAACTATACACGCAAGCAGCTCGACCAGTTGACAGACTTCGTTAAGTCACAGCAGGTAGGTGCTAAGGGACTTGTATATATAAAGCTCAACGAAGATGGAACAATCAAGTCATCTGTTGACAAGTTCTATACTCCGGAGCAGCTGCAGGTCGTTGCCGACAAGATGAATGCTAAGAAGGGCGACTTGATACTTATCCTCTCTGGCGACAATGCCAACAAGACCCGTGTGCAGTTGTGCTCTCTGCGCCTTGAGATGGGTAAGCGTCTTGGACTGATGGACAAGAACAAGTTTGAGTGTCTGTGGATTATCGACTTCCCACTGTTTGAGTGGAGCGATGAGGAGCAGCGCCTCATGTCAACCCACCATCCGTTCACTATGCCTAATCCTGACGATATTCCTTTGCTCGACACAGCTCCAGAGAAGGTACGTGCCAAGGCTTATGACTTCGTATGCAACGGCATCGAGGTGGGCGGTGGCTCACTGCGTATCCACGACGGTAAACTTCAGGCAAAGATGTTTGAAGTATTGGGCTTCACCCCAGAGCGTGCCATGGCACAGTTCGGATTCCTCATCAATGCCTTCAAGTACGGAGCACCACCACATGCCGGCCTTGCCTTCGGTCTCGACCGTTTTGTCAGCATCATGGCTGGTTTGGATTCAATTCGTGACTGCATTGCATTCCCGAAGAACAATAGTGGACGTGATGTAATGCTTGATGCACCGTCAATGATTGACAACAAGCAACTTGAGGAATTGCAAATTTCATTGGATTTAAAGGCATAAATTATGGTATAAATTTTGACATCTGTCAAATATTGGAGTTTTTAAGGGCACTTTTTCTTGGAAAAAGTGCTCTTTTTCGTTGATAATGAGTATCTTTGCATTGTAAAACAATTTATAAGTTAATTTTTGCAAAGAAAACATAGAAAGGTAAAAGAAAATGGCAGAAAAGAAAACAACAAAAGCTACAGCAACCAAGAAGGTAGCTGCAGAGAAGGCAGCCACTAAGGCTCCTGCAAAGAAAGCTCCTGCAAAGAAGGTTGCAAAGGAGACTGTATTATATATCAACGCAGAGAATGCCGGTTTCCGTGCTGGTGATGTTTACCAGGTTCTGGCAGCATCAGAGAAGGCGGTTACTGTTGCTGAGATTTCTAAGGCAGCCAAAATCACTGAGGGCGAGGTTGTTCTCGGTCTTGGATGGCTCCTTAAAGAGGGCAAGGTTGCCTCAACAGAAGACAACAAGGTTGTTCTTGCATAAGATATAGTAAGAAACATTTTATTTATCATTAGGAAGTGAAGGATGGAGATTATATACATGCTTCACTTCTTTTTGTAAAGTTATATATTGAAATACGAAAAAGAAATATTGGTAGTATTGCGTGAGGCTGGCACCAACGGCTTGCCGCTGAAGCGTATTGTACGAAATGTATTCAATATTGCTAACTCTTTCTTTTATCAACTGAACGAGGAAGACGTATATACTGATGTCGCAGCATACCTGCGTACCAACAGCCGCAAGCGTGGCGCGCTGGTCAAGAAGATGGACAAACGCGGCTGGTACAGCATAAATTATTCCTCCATACAGGTGCAGCAACTGCTCTTTGATTTCGGAAATCAAGAGGAATCAGTGTGATACCAGACGTTGGTACTGCTCGTACCAAGTGTTGGTACCATCTGTACCAGATGTTGGTATTACAAATACCAAGTGTTGGTACAAATAATGTTTTAGAATTTATGTAATGACATTATAAGAGTGATTTACTAATTTAAATGGCGTTTTATTGTCCCACCTTATACATATATTAAAAATGAAAAAGATTATCTTTTCGATGCTCCTGCTTGTTATTGGGGCAGTCATTAGCAAGAGTTATTCAGCTCCAGAAAAATATGCACTTCGTATTGGAGATGTGCAGGTTTCTTCCTCAAATGCCTCAGACATAAGGCCAACAGGTCTTACCAGTGGAAAAATCAGTTATGATCATTATAATAATAATTTGATGCTCGAGGATATTTGTTTTAACAGCAGCGGCAGTGATGTAAGAGATTTCCTCAATAGTGACATTGAAGGAATGTCAATTCTGGTCAAGGGATTTTGTCGTGTTAATGTCGATGGGACCGCATTTAGATTTGGCAAGAGAACAGTTCTCAGTAGCCCTAACAACTACGCTCAATTGGAAGTGAGGGGTGATACTGGCTTTTACATTGACAATGATGTCATTGTGTCTGCTTATGGGCTTTCTATTAGACTTGATGCAGATCATTATCCAGTTGTTGGAGGATCACCCTTATCAGCAGAACCGACATCTATCTTGGATTTAGTATGTTCGTCTTTGTCTGCATATGTGACTGACAAAGATTGGACACATGGTGCCATTACTAACTTGAGAGGCCTGGTTTTACTGCATGTCCACTATGCAAACGAATATAACCGGTTTGATACAGATAAACGATGTGTTGTTGATAATTGGCAGGGGATGGGTGTAGAGGATAAAGATGTAAAAATTGAGGGAGATTTGGTTGTTGGCAACCAGATTATTAATCTCAATAATACTACTAATATAAGCAATTATGCTGCAGGTGTCACCAGTGGTACTATAACCTATGACAAAAACAAGCATGAACTGCATTTCGACAATGTAACGCAATCTGGTGATATTGCTTGCAATGTGGATAATTACAGTGTTGACAGTTTGATATTGTCATTTTCCGGTACGAACAAACTTACATCAAAAGAATTAGGCAAAAGCATACATTCCTGTAAGCATCTGACATTGCAGGGGGAGTCCTTAAATGATAATTTGACATTGACGGGCAATAATGCGGCCATTGTTATGTATGACAATGAACACTTGAAAATATCAAATATGACGTTAACAGCCTCTGCCTCAAAAGACGTAATCTTGGGGTATGGAGCGGCGGAACTCTTTATCAATAAAGCATCAGTGGACCTGATAGCAACAAATTCTGACGGTTCTGTTGTTTCAGATTTGTTAAATTGTACATTGTATGATTGTGATGTCTTGTCTCCAAGTGATTGCTGCTTCCGCAAATCCCTGCGTGGTTTCGGCAATGCCAGCGGACTCAGCAATAAGGTTCAGATCAGAAAAGTTACAAGCTATTATCCTGTTTCTATTTTCGGTCATCAAATGAACAATGTCAATACAAGTGCTTTTGATGGTCTGACATCAGGAACGATATCATACGACAATAGTCTGAAGAAACTGACTCTTAACAAAGTGAAACTGGAATCGCCCAATAAAAATAATAAAAGTGCCATAGAGCTTCTTGCTTCAACAGACATTGAATTGAAAGGTGTAAACTCAATATCTTCCACAGGTAGCTGTATCTCTGCTACAGGTACAGTAAACATAACTGGAACTGGTGACATGAATGCTGTATCAACAGAAAACAATGGTGTGGAAATAAACCATTCAAACGCCAAGTTTAAGCTTGCCACCAGCGGATATTTCTTTGCTGAAGGCGCAAAATACGGTTACTGGGGCATGGGAGATGATGAACTGGTGCTGAAAAAGGAAACATCCGACGGTTATGGATATGGTTTTAAAGGCAGCAGTGGTTCCATATTCAAAGTGGGAAGCCTGACGCTCGACAATATGGATTACGCAAAGAGGTTTAAAACTTCACGTAACGACTATTACTTTGATGACCATGCAGTATGTATGAACGGTGGTGATGTGGTGAAAAATGATGACGTTTTTTTCATGTCCATTAAGGAAAAACTCGATGCTATAGTTGCAGGCAAACAACTGTGTCGCGTACAGGATGCAAGCTACGACATCAATGTGGGCAGTCCATACATCATTTCGTCAGGCTCAACACCGACAGTATCCTACCGTCCGGATACCAAAACTTTGACGCTTAATAATTCGATGATAAATTATAAAGACAACGACAGTAACTTTAAAACACTACAGAATGGAGTGGATGGACTGCAAATAGTGTTGGATGGTCACAACTTCATTATGTCGAAAGCATTCTCGGCTATGTGGCTCACTAATAATACTACAACTAAAATAATCGGTAATGGCACTCTGTATGCTAAAGGAGAGAAATTCGGTGCTTACTTAGGTCCTGGCAATAATACACTCGAAATTGCAGACAGTGCACAGGTCGCATTTGAAGCGGAAATGATGTATGGCATTGGTGGCAATAACGGTGGCAAATATGGTGAGAAACTTTCCATACGTGGCAATGCAGCTGTTTTGGCTTATGGTCCGGGAGCCGTTGGCGAACTGAAGACATTCAGTCTTGGTAAAGGTATTAAACTAAGGGAGCCTGAAGGTGCGACCTTTAAGAGAACAACCGATAATGGCTATTGTGTCTATGTGGATGGACACATGTCAAATTCGGCGTTGTTCAGCAATGGTAGCTCGATTTTCGACCCAGAGGAAGTATTGGGTGACGTGAATGGTGACGGCGTGGTTACAATGGCAGATGCTAATGTTGTTGTTAATTACTTCCTTGCTGACGAGACGACAAAAGCCCAGATGATACAGGATGGTTTCAACGTTGAGAAAGCCGACGTTAACGGCGATGGCTCCATTACCATGGCTGATGCCAATCAGATAGTGAACATATTCTTAAATGGTGATTAAATGCTAAGGAAACTGCGCACCATCCACCAGACAGCTGCGCCGAATATCATCGTGGCTATGGGTACAGCGCATGAACTGACTGCCTCGGAACTATTGTATGAGGATGTTACGGACTACTATCTTGGCGGCAAACTCACTGTGAAGAACGGAAGTATGGACAAGTATTTCTTTGATGGTGGATATGCGCAGGCAAAGACAAATGAAGCCACTCTGACGGACAATTTCTCTTTGTATT
>JAEEHW010000148.1 GCA_016281055.1 Prevotella sp. | reverse complement strand
AGGGAAATACTCCTCTGCGTTTGTATTAACGCTTATATAGTCAGAAAGGTTAAGCTTAGCATAGTCTTCCACCTCACCAAGTGTCACGGTGACAGTGTCAGGCAGGTTTGCCTCTATTTCGAAGTAGTTGTAGTCACCGGTACGGCGGATGAGCACATAGTCAAAATAGTTCTTATGGTTAGAAGTCAAAACATTCTTTGCCATTACACTGGTACCATCTTCCTTAATTATGAATTCAGATGATGTAGCATCAGTTACAGCACCAGTAGAAGAGAGTGTAAGGATATTCTCACCCTCGACATAGAATTTTGTTTCACCAGAACGTGTGGAAGATGTCAATGTATATTTACCTGCTTTGAGTTTAGCAACTGCTATAGAGTCAGCCTCGCCTACAGCTCCACCAGACATACGTATTTCAGTATTGCCATCTTCGAATGGGATTACATCCAATATATCCTCGGCCTCTGAATAAAATACTACATTAGAATTTTCCTCTGCTACATTATATTGCTTATATGTCACATAGTTATTGGATGTAGGAGTAAATGTTGCTCTGAACGGATAAGCTCCACTTGTATAAAGTGTAGTACCCTCCACCATATACTTTGGATAATAAACAGTTACTTCATCACCCTCAAAAGATTGTCCCGTTTTTAATAAATATTCTGAATCACCTAATTTAGCGTTATATGTATAATCATACACTTCAGCCTCTCTAAACTTAACTGTAACTGTCACAGTGTCCGCTCCTACAGTAAATGCAGAGGCATCATCACTTGCGTAAATATACTTAGTATCTTCAGTATATATGTTTGCCTTCTGACTGTTGGTCAATGTAATAGCATTACCCTTTACACCTGGCAATGTATCAGCCTTCTGAATTTCTGTATCATTATACATGTATTTCACTATGTATCCTGACATACTTGAGGCATCTACAGTAGATATAGAAAGAGTAGGAGGCGTAGCTCCTGCCTTACCATAAATATTACCACCTGCTGCACCGTTAGATATAGCCATTATAATATAGCTGTCACCATTTGCCAAAGCAGCTTTTACCTGTTCAGTTACATCGATTGTCTTTGTAGCATAACTGGTAGTAATGTCAGTATATGTTGCAACCTGTGTACCACAATCAGCCTTAGCTTTGAGCACTTGATAATCTGCGGGATCAGAACCTACTGGAAGCACTGTTACATCCGCATTTCTTGTTCCCCTGGTACAATTAAGCGTTACCGTGTAGGTAGCCTTTGTTACAGATTCTCCTACTGGAATGTTCTCCAGAGAAAATTGTGTGTAGGCCTGGGCTGCCCATGCAGTGGTACCCCAATTGTTGTAATAATGTGTCTCTGCATCGGTGAAAACACCAGCTGCGTTAGAGCCACCCTGCACTGACCATGTGGTTGTAAGCGGAGCGGTGTAATCTCCCGCACTCACACCCAGTGACATCAATGCCGCCGCGATTAGAGTAAAAAACTTTTTCATAAGCCTTTTGATTTGTTAGTTAATAATGTTGTTAGTTAAAATAATAGCTCTCTAATAGTGGCTATTCCCTTACAAAGGGAATATAAAAAAACACCACGATACAAATTTACCCTTTTATTTAATAATGTGCAAGTAATTTCCAAAATAATTTTTTAATAGCATAATTATTTGTTCTCTCTCCATCCACAGCCAGGGCTTCCTTCTCCCGTTGAGTATGTTGCTGTATTACAGCAACCACTCCCTCCGCCTTTTTCCACGCCTCCGCGCCCGCCCCCCTCTTCCCTCCTCTCCCAAATAATCCTTCATCCTTTCACCCTTCCACCAAATACCCTCATCCCTTTCTTTCTCTTTACCTTTTATAATTTAATTAAAAAAGAAAAAAAAAGAAGAAGAAGAAGAGTTGGTGGAAATGTGGAAAAATAGTGTTGATATACGTAAAAAATGCACGTTGAGAAAGCTATCGTTTCACACCGTAAAAGCATAGCTTTCAGCATGTAAAAGCTATCACTCTACACTATAAAAGCATAGCTTTCTCAGAGCACTCAATAAAGGTGGAAAACACTATGAAAAATCATTCAAAACAACTGTATTTTTCCACAATATCCCCTAGCAACCATATCACCACCCAATACCATTGTGGATAAAAAAGCATTTATAATCACTTATACATATAGTTATCCATACACTTATCCACAGTTATTGATAATTAATAATGAAAAAATGAATAGTTAAAGTGCCATCCATCGTAAATTATTAATTATTCATTATTTATTTATTAATTATTCAGTATTGCAACCTTTATTTTACAAAAAGTCAGAAAAACAATGTTTACAATAACTAAATAACATTAAGAAAGGAAAAAAAATTGCATAATATAAATTAATGTAGTAACTTTGTAACCAAATAGGCTTGAAGAAAAAATAAGTTCAGGCCTATAATCGTGAAAAGTAACTATTATTAATATTAATAAAACACAATGGCAACATTAGATCTTACAAAGTACGGCATCACTGGTTCTACAGTGATTGCACACAATCCTTCTTATGAGGAGCTCTTCAAGGAAGAGACAAAGGCAGGCCTTGAGGGCTTTGAGGTTGGTCAGGAGACAGAACTCGGCGCAGTTAACGTGATGACAGGTATCTTCACCGGTCGTTCACCTAAGGACAAATACATCGTTGACGATGCACAGAGCCACGACAAGGTATGGTGGACAACAGAGGGTTACAAGAACGATAACCACCCAATGACCGAGGAGGTTTGGGGTAAGGTTAAGGACCTCGCCATCAAGGAGCTCTCTAACAAGCAGCTCTACGTGGTTGACGCATTCTGCGGTGCTAACGAGGCTACACGTCTCGCAGTGCGCTTCATCGTTGAGGTAGCATGGCAGGCACACTTCGTGACCAACATGTTCATCCAGCCTACTGAGGAGGAGCTGAAGAACTTTGAGCCAAACTTCGTAATATACAACGCATCTAAGGCAAAGGTAGAGAACTACAAGGAGCTCGGTCTGAACTCTGAGACCTGCGTAGCATTCAACACCACAAGCCGTGAGCAGGTTATCATCAACACATGGTACGGCGGTGAGATGAAGAAGGGTATGTTCTCTATGCAGAACTACTTCCTCCCACTCCAGGGCATCGCTTCTATGCACTGCTCTGCTAACACCGACATGGAAGGTAAGAACACAGCTATCTTCTTCGGTCTCTCTGGTACAGGTAAGACAACCCTTTCTACCGATCCTAAGCGTCTCCTCATCGGTGACGACGAGCACGGATGGGACGACGAGGGCGTGTTCAACCTCGAGGGCGGTTGCTACGCTAAGGTTATCAACCTCTCTAAGGAGAACGAGCCTGACATCTACGGCGCTATCAAGCGTAACGCTCTTCTCGAGAACGTTACCGTTGCCAAGGACGGCAAGATCGACTTCGCTGACAAGTCAACAACTGAGAACACACGTGTGTCTTACCCAATCGACCACATCAAGAACGTAGTTAAGAAGGTAAACGGCAAGTCTGCAGGTCCTGCTGCACAGAACGTCATCTTCCTTTCTGCTGACGCATTCGGTGTACTGCCTCCAGTATCTATCCTGACACCAGAGCAGACTCAGTACTACTTCCTCTCTGGCTTCACAGCTAAGCTGGCAGGTACAGAGCGCGGTATCACAGAGCCAACACCTACATTCTCTGCTTGCTTCGGTCAGGCATTCCTTGAGCTGCACCCAACAAAGTACGCTGAGGAGCTCGTTAAGAAGATGCAGAAGAGCGGTGCTAAGGCATACCTCGTTAACACTGGTTGGAACGGTACAGGCAAGCGTATCTCTATACCTGACACACGTGGTATCATCGATGCTATCCTCGACGGTTCTATCCTCAAGGCTGAGACCAAGAAGATCCCATTCTTCGACTTCGAGGTTCCAACAGCTCTGCCAAACGTTAACCCAGCCATCCTCGACCCACGCGACACATACGCTGACGCTTCTGAGTGGGAGACAAAGGCTAAGGACCTGGCAGCACGCTTCATCAAGAACTTTGACAAGTACACCACAAACGAGGCTGGTAAGGCTCTCGT
>JAEEHW010000147.1 GCA_016281055.1 Prevotella sp. | reverse complement strand
TTTCATAATTCTTTATATCCTGATTACATTGCGTCCGCAAAGGTACAAAGAATAGTCCTAAAAACCGCAACTATATATATTAAAAAAACTGAAATGTACTTCGCAAATTTGTGAAGTACATTTTATTTTCTTAATTTTGCACGTTATTAAGTAACGTAAGATGATTGCTAGAATCGCTGCTTACATAACATCGTAGCACAAGGATAAACAAGGAAATTATGGGTATAACATCTATAGCAAGACTGGGATTCATTAAGAGACAGAGGGAGCTGGAGAAGCATTTTACAGAGCCTGAAGCGCTGCAGCATAAGGTGATGGGACGGCTTGTAGGCTGTGCCATTGATACGAAGTATGGCAGCGAACACTCTTTCGCCTCTATAAAGAGCTATGAGGATTTCAGAAGGAATATCCCCGTAAATACCTATGAGGAGCTGAAGGCTGACATTGACCTTATGCGCCACGGCGAGAAGGACGTGTTGTGGCCGGGTAAGGTAAGATGGTATGCTAAGTCGTCGGGCACTACAAATGATAAGTCGAAGTTCATTCCGGTATCTGCCGAGGGACTGAAGCGCATACACTATGCCGGTGGTTCCGACGTAGTGGCTTTTTATCTGCAGAACAACCCCAAGAGCAGGCTGTTTGACGGTCGCGCTCTGATACTGGGTGGCTCACATGCGCCCAACTACAACGTGGCTGGCTCGCTCGTGGGCGACCTCTCTGCCATACTGATAGAGAACATCAACCCACTGGTGAACCTCATACGCGTGCCCGACAAGAAGACAGCACTCATCAGCGACTTTGAGGTGAAGCGCGAGCAGATAGCGCGCCAGTGCCTTACGAAGAATGTGACAAACATAAGCGGCGTGCCGTCGTGGATGATGTCGGTACTCTCACGCGTGATGGAGCTCAGCGGCAAGCAGACTCTCAGCGAGGTATGGCCAAACCTTGAGGTATTCTTCCACGGCGGCATTGCCTTCACGCCTTACCGCAAACAGTATGAGCAGCTCGTGGGCAATCCCGACATGAACTACATGGAGACATACAACGCCTCGGAAGGTTTCTTCGGCATACAGAGCGACCCTCTCGATCCTGCCATGCTGCTGATGCTCGACTACGACGTGTTCTATGAGTTCGCACCCATGGAGGCCATCGACGACAACGGTCTGCTAACGGATGCGTCGAAGGTGGTGCCTATAGAGGGTGTGGAACTGGGCAAGAACTATGCCATGATTATCTCCACCTCATGCGGACTGTGGCGCTATATGATAGGCGACACGGTGCGCTTCACAAGCAAGAATCCATATAAATTCATCATAACGGGCCGTACGAAGAGTTTCATCAATGCCTTCGGCGAGGAACTCATAGTAGACAATGCTGAGCAAGGTCTGGCATACGCCTGTGACAAGACAGGAGCGGTAGTGAGCGAATACACCGCTGCACCTGTGCACAGAAGCGAGGGCGTGGTGCCGCATCATCAGTGGGTGGTGGAGTTCAGCAAAGAACCTGACGACCTGAACCGTTTTGCCGACCTGCTCGACCAGCGCCTGCAACAGCTCAACAGCGACTATGAGGCGAAGCGTTTCAAGGACATCAACATGGTGCGCCTCGACTTGGTGAAGGCACGCCCCGGACTCTTTCACGACTGGCTGAAGATGAAGGGCAAGTTGGGCGGACAGCACAAGGTGCCGCGACTGTCAAACTCACGGCAGCATATTGAGGAAATCCTTTCGCTTGCAGCGAAAGAAGTGAAGAGTGAAGAATGAAGAGTGAAGAATTTAAGTTACGTTTTATAGAATTAAACACGCAGAATGATTACTACTTTTTCATACAATACAATAGAAAAGTTTATAAATAAGTTATGCACACGGATGGCGCGTAACTTAAATTCTTCACTCTTCACTCTTCACTCCTCACTTTTCACTTTATCATTGCTGAGCACAGCAATGATAACTTCCTGCGCCCGCATGGGCTCGCCTGACGGCGGATGGTTTGACGAGACACCGCCGCGTGTCATAGGCGCATCGCCTGCAGAGCGCGAGACGGGAGTGACACAGAAACGCATCAGCATCTATTTCGACGAATACATAAAACTGGAGAATGCTTCAGAGAAGGTGGTCATCTCGCCGCCGCAGATGGAACAGCCGGAGATAAAGACGCAAGGCAAGCGCATCACAATAAACCTCATTGATTCGCTGAAGCCTAATACCACGTACACCATCGATTTCTCTGACGCCATCGTGGACAACAACGAGGGCAACCCCATGGGCAACTATACCTACAGTTTCTCTACGGGTGAGGACATCGACACTATGGAGTGTTCGGGATATGTGCTCAACGCCGAGAACCTCGAACCCGTCAAGGGAATACTGGTGGGACTGTTTGATACCGTAAAAACAGACACCGCAAAGGTGTTCCTCCGCGTATCGCGCACCGACTCGCGCGGTCATTTCGTGATACGAGGCGTGAAGCCCGGCACATACCTCGCAGGGGCCCTGCAGGATATGGACGGTGACTACCGCTTCTCGCAGAAGGCTGAGATGATGGCTTTCTCACACCGGGAAATAACGCCATCGTCGTTTCCAGACCACAGGCAAGACACCGTATGGGCTGACGAACTGCATATCAAGGACATCAAGCGCATACCATATACGCACTTCATGCCTGACGACATAGTGCTGTGTGCCTTCACACACCAACAGACAGACCGTTTCTATCTGAAACATGACCGTACAGACCCAGATCATTTCTCCCTCTTCTTCACGGCGCCGATAAGCACAGACAGCCTCACACGCTTTGCCGACGACCCCACCATCGGGGTGTTGCCAAAACTGCGCCTGCTCGATGCGCCAGATAATGTGGACACCAACGACTGGTATGCCTATGAGCACTATTCAGGAATGGCAGACACGCTGACCTGCTGGCTGCGCGACACCACACTGATAAACAAAGACACGCTGATGGTGGAGATGACCACCCTCATCACCGACACGCTGGGCATGCTACAGGTACAGACAGACACCCTGGAGGTACTGCCTAAGACATCATACGCCCGACGCATGAAACTGAAGGCACAGGAATATGAGGAATGGCACAAGGACATCGAGAAGAAGATAAAGCAGCGTGAGAAGATGCTGGCGCGCATGGACAACGAGGAGGAACGCAGGATGGTGCCAGAGATTGACACTGTAATGCCTCCCGTAAGGCTTGCACCGAAATACAACCTGAAACAACAGATGGACCCCGACGGTTCGATAAAGATAACCTTCCCCTACCCTCTGGCAAAGGTGGACACCAGCGCCGTACACCTGTATGTAGAGCAGGACTCGCTGTGGTTCCGTGCTCCGTTTACAATGCAGACCACCGACACGCTGCTGACAAAACGTAACTGGGAGGTGTACTCCGAATGGATTCCCGGTGCATCATATTCTTTTGAGATAGACACTCTGGCCTTCGAAGACATTTACGGACACACGTCAATGCCATACAAGGCCGGCATAAAGATACACGATCTCGACAATTATGCCACACTGTTTGTAAACCTTAGGCACCCCGAACCCGTCATAGTAGAAATGCTTGACGGCAACGACAAACCTCTGCGCTCAGCAGTGGTGAAAGACGGCACCGCCGAACTGTATTACATAGCGCCAGGCACATACTTCCTGCGAGCCTTCGTGGACCGCAACGGCAACGGACGATGGGACGGCGGCGACTATTACAACGACATACAGCCCGAAGAGGTATATTACTACCCAGAGGCAATAGAATGTAAGGCAAAGTGGGACTATACCAAACAATGGAATCTCACCGAACGCCCATTATATGAACAAAAACCCGAAGCTATTACAAAACAGAAGAAAGACAAGGAAAAACAAATCAAAAACCGCAATGCCGAACGCGCAAAGGAGAAAGGCATTGCACCACCAGAAAAGACTTACTGATTATCAATAGTTTACACAGGGCATCGTAATATGCACCATATTACACTGTAAAAGCTATCATATTACACCGTAATATGGCATCTATTACACTGTAATATGATAGCTTTTACAACACCACCTGAAAACAACCGAAAAAGACATGAAAAAGACTATCCTTTCACTGCTCTGTCTATTGGTCGCTATATGTGACAGCAACGCACAGTGCACATACAAGAACCAGGCCTTCTCAGGATACGAGGGCATCAGTTACAACCTATACTTCAACTGGCAGTTCGTATGGGTAAAGGCCGGAACGGCATCGATGGTCACACAGCCATTCGTATATAACGGAAAGAAGGCTTTCCGCACCAGTCTGACAACGAAATCATCGAAGAGAGTGGACAAATACTTCATGATGCGCGACACCATCATGGCTTACTTCTCACCAGAACTGACACCGCTTTATTACCGCAAGGGTGCACGCGAAGGCAAACGCTACTACGTTGACGAGGTATGGTACAGCTACCCCAACGGCAAATGCAAGACCACGTTGAAACACCTGCACTCTGACGGCACGCGCGACAGACAGGAATATACATACAACACTTGCGTATCCGACATGATAAACAGTTTTCAGCGCATACGCAACCTCGACCCCTCTAACTGGAAGGTGGGACATACGGAGAACATCTCCATAGCCGGTGGTTCGGAACTGGCAAAGGCCCGCATCGTCTATAAGGGCAAGAAGACCATAAAGGGTGACAATGGTGTGAAATACCAGTGTCTGATACTCACCTACAACGAACTGGATGACAAGAAATACAAAGAGATAGTGCGCTTCTACGTCACTGATGACAAGCGGCACATCCCTGTACGACTCGACCTGAACCTGAAATTCGGTTCTGCCAAAGCCTTCCTCAGTTCAATAAAGGGGCAATAGAGGAGTAGAAGGGGAGTAGAAAAGGAGTGATAGGGGAGTGATAGGGACAAATGTATTTGACTGAATGTACAGCAAACGTAATGTCCTTATCACTCCCCTATCACTCCTTTTCTACTCCCCTATCACTTCCTATAATTCACCCATCATCTCCTTCAGCAGTCTTTCTCCCTTCGCCCACTGTTTGATGATATACAACACATAGCGTATGTCCACTGAGATGCAGCGTGCCAAGGTATTGTCGAAATATATGTCAGAGGAAAGCGAATCCCATGTGCCGTCAAAGGCAAGGCCTATCAGCCTGCCCTTGCCGTCAACGACAGGCGAACCACTGTTGCCGCCCGTGATGTCGTTGTTGGTAAGGAAACACAGTGCAAAAGGCTTTTTAGTGTTATCGGATTTATCCGAGTTCTCGGAATATTCAGAGTTATCAGAGTTCTCCGATAATTCTGATTTCTGCATTATCTGTATTATCTCTGGTTCAAGGAAATATTCCTCGTATGGGTTGGTAGTCTGCGTGGTGTCTTCTTGACTGTTCACATACTGCGTCACCTTGTCGAGCAGCGACTGCGGCGTGGTGGTATAACCCGAATCATAGTCGCCCAGACGATATCCGCCCACCTGACCGTAACTGAGGCGCATGGTGAAGTTGGCATCACTGTAATGAGGCTGATCCTGCTCCATGCGTATCTTGGCAGCACACAACCGGCGCTCCATGACCTGTATGCTGTCTTTCACCGAATCAATGGCAAGGCGTATGTCAGCAAGCGATTCCAGCAATGCCATGCTGAACTCAATGCCTGGGTCACGGCTGAGCTTCTTTGACAGCTTCATCGGTATTTTCTTTGTGGTCATCAGCACGGAGTTGTTCCAGAGATATTCCACATAGCGATGGTAATCGCCATAGAAGTCTTTGTCAATAATCTCGTAGAAAGAAGGGAGGAAATTCAGATTATTCGGAGTACTCAGGGTATTCGGATTACTCGGAATATTCGGAATATTCTGAGTATCCTCAAGTTTTGTTATCTGCTCACGATAGTTTTTGAGCAGTGCAGCCATCACGTCGATGTCGAGCTGACGGTCGTAGGTGTCGCTATTGTCAGTAAACTGCACATACTGCTTGCGCAGGCGTTTGTCAGCGCCCTGCACCGGCATACCGTTGCAATATCTGTAGGCACGCGTTGCAAGCTCGTTGTTGGAGCGCTTGGTGAAGGTTTCCATAAACAGCGTGTGGGCACGCATGGCCTTGCGCTGGCGCAGATAGAGATTCTTCAGGGTTGAAAGATCGGAATTCTCGGAGTTATCAGAGTTCTCGGAGTTCTCCGAATATTCTGAGTAATCGGAGTTCTCGGAGTTCTCGGATTTCATCAGTTTTCTCTCAAACTCCTGTTTTTGTTTTACCAGGCCTATGCTGTCGATGCACTTGTTCATGCCTATGGCATTCTTCCAGTAGTTTGACGACTGCGCATACTTTGAGTCATACTTTATGCGCACCTCCTCCGAGGCATCCATGTGGCGTTTCATCACCTGCTGCTTCACTCCGCGCACCTGCTGTATAGGGTCGTTGAGACAATCGCGCATCTGCTCTATGCCGTAGCTGGAGAGATAGCGGTTGGTGGAACCCGGATAACCTATCGTCATGGCAAAATCTCCCTCCTTGTATCCATCGGTGGACACCGGTATATATAATGGCGTGGAGAGCGGTTTGCCATCCTCATAGATGCGGAATACAGAGAAATCGCACGTCTGGCGCGGCCACATCCAGTTGTCACGCTCGCCGCCAAACTTTCCCAATGACTTCGGCGGTGCCATGACAAGGCGGATGTCGTCATACATACGGTAGGTGGTGGCGTAATATGCGTTGCCTTCATAGAAGGCGTCTATCTCTACATACAGTGTGGTGTCTGTTTCCTTCACTCGTTTTGTCATGGCCTCCTCAAGGGAGTCGATGAGCAGATCACGGTCAAAGTTTGACAGTGTGTCTATGCCAAGCGCACGCAGTGTGTCGGTCACCTCCTCCTGGTTTTTCATAAAGGCAGCAAACAGTCCCTCACAGGGCAGTTCGTCAGAGAGGGAGTCAGCCATGAAGCCATGCAACACATAGTCGTGCTCGGTAGTGGAATGTGAGCGCACGGCCTCGAAACCGCAGTGGTGGTTGGTCATCAGCAGTCCGTTGGGCGATACTACCTCGCCCGTGCAGTAACCGGAGAAATTGACCACGCAGGTGGAAAGCCTGTCAACCAGTTCATCCTTCGACATGGTGAAACCATACCCCTGCATACGCTCATACACTGCATCTGGCAGATTGTAGAGCATCCACATACCCTCGTCGGCGTGAACGGCTGGACACATCATCAACGTCAACGACAAAAAAAAGAAAGCTTTAATGTCTCTTTTCATAAACCTATGCTATTTAACATGCAAAGGTACACTTTTTCCTTGACACGACAAAGGGAAAGGAGAAAAAAATTCCCGAAAGGCCATTTGTAAGCCTTTCGGGAATCATTATTTGTTGTCAAGTCCTCTTTATCAGAGGCTTTTATCCTTAATTACTCATTTCCTACGCCAAGGAAGATGTTGACGATAGCATTGGCGTCAGCCATAGTAATAATACCATCCTCATTCACGTCAGCAGCCACAACGTTGAAATTATTATCAACCATCTGTACCTTATCGGCATCGCTGGCGAGGAAGTAGTTAACAACGGCATTAGCGTCAGCCATAGTAATATTATTGTCGCCGTTCACGTCGCCAAGTACAACCGAAGCTACAGGAGTAATCTCAATGCTGCTGATAAAGATGTTACCAGTGCCAGAGTACTTCTGGAAGGTGTAAACCTTGTCTGCATCGCCAGCCTTCAGACCAAACTCAATGACGTTGGCAACCTCAGGATGCAGTTTCATGTCGCAAACTTCCTTGCCCTCAGCATCCTTTGCGCAATAGTTGACACCGCTTACGTTAACGTAGCAGCTGCGGTCAGGAGTGTTGCCGTTAACCTGCTTGTCAGAAGCAGCGTCGTCAGCATCGATGTTCTTACAAGAGTTCTTAGAGCAGATAACCTTAACTTTGACAGAGTCGCCGGCAGCAACCTTGAACGAGATGTTGGTGTTGTTCATCTTGATGTAACGCTGGTCACCGTCAATCTGATACTGTGCGTCAGTCACTACACCGAACTCGAGGTTCTTAACGAAGAAGTCTTTCTTGTCTGCGCTGATTGCACCATTCTCAACCTTATATACAGTCTTGCCATCAGTAGCAGCCTGAGTAGCCACTTCGTCTACAACCACGTCACCAGCAGTAACCTTGATGGTCTTAGCCTCCTTGATTGCATCCAGCACGTAAACATCCTGTGATGCAGACTTAGAGGTGAATGAACCGTAAGAACCGTTTGAAATCACGCTGTAAGCCTTCACTGTGGCTGACTCTGTCAGTGTAACAGCATCGCTGGCTGCTTCTTCTCCACCATTAAGAGTGTAATAGTTGGTAACATTCTCATACTTTGAAGCAAAAGAAACGTCAGCACCGTTGGCAGTAATAGAAGGAGCGTCGAAGCTGAACTCAACAGGCACGTCATAGTCTGCGCCGACAATCTTCTCTAATAAGGATCCGTCGCCAAAAAGGTCAGAGTATGCCTGGAATCTCACCGTCATGTCACTATAGCACTTGATTGGCTCAGTGTACTTGGTGCTTGCATCCGTAGGATCTGTACCGTCAGTAGTATAGAACACAACAGTAGGAATTGCCGCATCAGAACCTTCCATTACATAATCATTAGCCTTACAGGTAACTTCCTGGAAATACAGACCGTTCTCAAATGTCTGGTCGCCTACCTTTACAGAAGGAGTACCTGGAGTCTCTTTAGCCTCAACGATAAGATAACTTATGTATATCTGATTGTTTGCAGCCACATAGTAAAGACCGTCATCATCAGCAGTCCACTCAAAACGTCCAATTCCTTTAGCCTTAATCTCGGCAGTAGCAATAACGTTAGCTTCAGATGAGAGAGCATTCGTTATTTTGTTACTGGATGCTGTTGGAACTTCCTTAGTAATAGCCGGAAAGCGGGCACTCTGCTTATTATTCTCATAGAATATGATCACCTTTGATTTTGCAGTAAGGCGTATAGCAAAATAATCCTGATTATTCTTTAAGCGCAAAGAATTCATATGAGAGCCATATTCACCATACTTGCTTTTAATCTCAGCAGTTACTACAGCAGTAGTGTCCTGACTGAGATCCACCACTCCCTTGTTGGTAGCTTTGTCATTTCCTGTAGGAGTATAGAAGTAACCACTGCCAAACAAAGCATTTTGAGCGATTTTTTCAGTACCGCTATTAGTGTAATCATCTGCTACAAGCACGTAACTGTGCTTACATAGCTTAACGTCATCGACGGTAGCCGCATTGGCTGCGCCTGACAAGCCCAAAAGGGCTAAACATAGGGTAAATAGTTTTTTCATAAGATAGATATTTATTGATTAATTAAAAAATGTCGGATGCTGTTAAGGCAGATGCCCCATAGGAGCATATGCCTTAACAGCACGATTATTATGTCATTATTGTACCTGTTCTACTATCTGAACATTGCTCTGCTTTACAAGATAGGTCTGCACAGGGGTGTCGCCATAGTGTATGATGGTAATGACTTCCTTAGTGCCGCTCACTGCCATACCACTGAAGATGACAACCTTGCTGACAGCTCCCTTGTCGTTCTTCACATTACGTATGATGCTGATAGCACCACTGGCATCTGAGTATGTGTACTCATAGTATGGTGTCTCTTCATCATTCGACTCATTTACCCACGTACCCTGAGTGGTTCCCTGGCTCATCTTGACCTCGCACTCAGTATCGTTCACGAAGTAGATGCTCTCAACGAAACCCTGTATGTCTTCTCCGTAGGCATTAAGTTTCAGTCCCGTGCCGCGAACCCATGCTGTGCCAGAAAGTGACTCAGGATGTGCCACAGAAGCATCGTCTGTGTAACCGTTCACCCATGAAGGGTTGTTGGTATTGGCATCCTCAAATTCGTTGGCATCGCCACACGAGGCAATGGTCAGCCCCATGGTGAGGGCTGCCATTACTATCATGGATTTTCTAAATATTTTCATAATCTTCATTGACTTGAATGAGAATAAATAATCTTACACTTATTATCTTCTGAATATAGATACGCGCTTTGCACCGGCTGAACCGCCAGAACGCCACCTTGCTGCACCTACACCGTTATTATAGATATCATTGTCGAAGTTCTTGAAGAAGAGGTTGACATTGAAACCTGTGGTAGCAGTGCCGTCAAGGGCATCTGCACGGTGCATGTTCAGTTCGTCAGACGACTGTGCTGCGTGCGGCGGACAAGGCTGATACATCAGTTCTGTAGCAGAGATGTTTGCAACCTTCACGTCGAGTGTGCCGGTAAGTGTAGCGCAGTTGTCCTTGACAAGCTTGCCGAAGCTGTTACTTGTGGTGCTCCATGCATTACCGCTGAAGATCTGGCCGTTGGTCAGGTTGTTGTTGGTTGACCAGTTGTTGTTGAAGTTGAGCTTAATCACTCCGGCAGAACCGTCAGTTTTGCTCTGGGTCTCACGTATGTCGTTACCCCAGAAGCCGAGCACACGCAGGTCGTTGCTCTGCTTACAGAGCACGAAGAGGTTGTTCTCCACATTGAATACAGAACCGTCAGGTATCTGGCGCATCTTGAAGATAGAACCGTCGGCACGCGTGTTGAAGTTGATAAGCGTGTTGTTGGAGAAGGTAATCTTCCACGGACCGTTATCGCGCTGGTTCTCTGTATTCTGTTCACCGAAGAATCCAGGGAACGGACTGTCATAGAATGTATTCTCCAATACCTTGAAGTCCTTGTAGAGGTTAGAGCCTGGCTTGCTGATACCGTCAATCCAGCAATAACCGCCGGCAGTGCTGGTGTAGTAACCACAGTCATAGAAGAGGTTGTTCTTGATGAGAACATGGTTCCATACCTTATAGTTCGGGCCCTGCTCACGAATGAAGCCACGGACGAGACGCTTGAACGAGCAGTTCTCAATCACAAGAGAGTCGAGCGTGACAGCCATACCGTCAGAGAACATATTGAAGAAGTAGTTACCTGAAGCTGAACCGAGTCCACCCTTGTAATCACCTTCATTGAAACAAAGCGGGTTATCGAAGTCGATGTCATAGAATGCCAGCTTCTTCATGTATATCTCACCAGACTCACCTGCCTCAGGCGAACGTCCGAAGGTGAACATTGAGTACGGACCACCGTTCCACTGCTCACCATTGACACACTGACTGAAGATACTACTCTTACCTATACCGCAGATTACGCGAGCACGCTTGCCTGCCGCTACATCCTCAGGACGTGTGCGCAGTACGAAACCCTTTGACGTGATGTCGTTGCCGTCGAGATAATAGGTCTTGCCACCTTCAAGTTCGAAGGTCTGACCCTCTGCATATTCAGTGTTGGAAATAAAGTCATAGAGAGTAGGTGTGAGCGGTGCTGCATTAAACTCAGTAGCACGTGAATATACCTCAGCACGTGCTTCTGTTCGCTCAGGAATCTCAGCAGTAGCCTGCGTAGCCATAAGCTCGTCGTGCTTGAGCAGGATAGGAGGACCAGGCTGACCGTCAGAACGTGCGGTCACAGTGTTGTACTTGGCATCGATAGCCACCTCGACACGAGGGTCGATGGCATCAATCACATACACTGAGTTGGCAGTGAGGCCGTCAATCTTGATATAGCCACGCTCGAAATCTTCCGGAGTAAGCTCATAGCGCTTCCACTTCTCACCCACGGTTGAGTTCGGGTTACTTGGTGACGGAACGACAGTGATGACAGAATAACCTAACTTACCGCCTTCACCGATGTTGAAGTTCTCGTAATAGGCAGCAACCTTGTCCTTGTCAGTCTCACTTGTAATCTCCACGCCCTCAGCATAACCGAGAGACTCGTTGACCGTCTTGTTCAGATACAGGTACATCTCTGTCTCTGTGGTCTGAGCCTGGTTTACATAGATAGCCAGAGGGGTAGGATAACGATCCTGCGTAGGAATGTTGAGATACTCCTGCCACTGGCGCAAGGTGCCGCGGCCGTACCAGTTTGAAGCGTGAGCAAATGTACTGGCATTGCCGATGATGTTTTCATCCTTCTCAGAAAGAGCACGGATGCAGAAACGATAGTTCGTTGAGTACTGCAGGTCTTTGAGCAGAAGGTCAAGCTGGTCAGGAGCGATGATGGTATCGAGCAGCAGGTCGTCTGTTCCCTGTATGCTCTCCCAGGCATCTTGTCCGCCGCTCACCTTTGGCTGCAGCGCCATCTGTATCTGATAACCTGCACAGTTGTTCACACCATACCAGTAAAGGTGTATAGTGTTGCCGTGAGGGTATGCACCGTCAAGTCCACTGTTGTATGGATAGTCAGTACCCTTGCCTCGCGTGTTGTCGCAGATGAACATGGTCATGAACTGCCTGTCTGTGTTGGACGACATATCCTCATCGTCCTTACAGGAACTCACCGACACGACCGTGCTGGCTACCGCGATCAGAAGCATGAATTTATTCAATATCTTTTTCATAAATATCTTGCGTATTGATGTTGTGAAGTTATTAATAACCATAATAGTTCTTGTAAACGCCACCGCTGCGCTGTATCACAGTACGTGGATAAGGCAGTATGTAGCGCACAGCGGGAAGGTCTTCTGCGGCAGGCACCGTAGATGGGAACTGAGTCTGCGCACCATCGCGCATAATCCAGATGTTGTTGTTGCCGTCTGCAAGTATGTAACCATAGAAAGAGTTCTTACACTCGTTCTTCAAACGACCATTGCTGCTGTCGCCCCATCCTGTGTAGAATGATGTTGTTGACCAACCGTCTGCAGAGAATCCACCAGCCGTAATCTGAGATGTCACAGGTTTCTGTGCAGCCTTGTACGGATTGAAGATACGTGCACTTTGCAGCGACTGATTAGGATATGTCGAGAGGACATTATAAGGAGCTTCCTTCTCTATAACATAACCATAGAGTTGGTTTCTAAACAATCTATGAGCGATGATCTGCTGTGCTTGGGTGCCCTCGGTAATGTAGTAACGGTGATAATACACATTGCCAGGAAGCTGGTCAATGTATGTCAAACCGTCGTGCTCGTTGATGGCATCCTCATAGCCTGTCATACCGATAGAGTTCTGTGCCGATACAGAGTAGTAGCGCAGGAAACTGTAAACAATTTCCTCTGCATAGGTGTTTGTGCGGACAAGGTCGCGCCAGCGACTGTTCTCGCCTGCAAACTCCCACTTGCGCTCATTGAGCACTGCCTTCTGGAAGGCATCCTTTGATGCAGTAGCCTCTGAAATGAAATCAGGGTCACCCTGAGGGAACGCACGGTTATGAACTTGCTCCAGACACTCAACAGCCTCTTCCGTAGGTCCGTCGTTAAGTTCGTTGGCTGCCTCTGCATACATCAGCAGCACGTCAGCATAACGCAGATATGGATAGTTGATACCGGTAGAACCCTCAGAAGTGTTTCCGAGTGCAGAACCCTCAGCCGTCCAGAGCTTAGACCATTTGTTGTTGAAGAGTTTGTAATTGTCTTTCACGATAACCAGTGAGTCACGCTGCTGTCCTGATACCTTGTCAATGACATAGGTGTAAGACCAAAGTCCGTTGACGAACTCGCGGCGACGGTCACCATCACGGAAAAGATAACGATAGAGGGCATTCAGTCCTGTGCCACCACCACACTTACCCCATGGACCGGTAGTGGTACCTTCGTATGAGTTGTAGGCTGGGCCCTGGATGTAACCTATGTTACCCGTTGACATCTTTGCAAACGGAAGTTCAAAGATTGGGTCGTCATCATTAACAACCTGATAGTTACACTCATTGACAAACACCTCTTGGAAACTCTGTCGCAGATTGTGTGTACCTGAGTTGATAACTTCACCTGCATACTCGCGGACTATCTCATAATACTCCTTGTAGTTGTCAGGACGCTTCATGGTGCCGTAACTGATACTGCTGCTCTTGTCAGGGCGCAGCGAGTAGCCGCCTGCAGTGAGGGCAATGCGTGCTATGAGTCCCTGAGCGAACTCCTTAGAGCAGCGCTCTACAGTGACACCTGATGTGCTTGACATATAAGGTGCTGCTTCCTTCAGGTCTGCAATAAGCATATCCTGAATATCCTGACGGTCATAGACAGGAATGGTTTCTACACCACGCTCTGTGGTTGGAGTGAACGTGAAAGGCACGTCACCAAACATCACCACGAGGTCATGATATACCATAGCGCGCAGACACTTGGCCTCGCCAATCCACTGCATCATCTCTGGATCACGCTCTTTCTCTCCGTCCTCGCCGATTATATAGTCGCCAGACTGACTGCGGCTGTAAATCAAATCAGAGGCTTCGGCAGAAGAGATGAACTTGTTGGCATACTCTATAAGGTTATAGGCAGCAGTCCAGAACTTGAGTATGTCACCACCCTGCTCGTCGCAGTCAAAACGCTGATAAGCAGTATGTGAATGCTGGTCGGAGGTGTATGTGGTGATATCTACATCGCTGTTCAGCTGGAACTTGCTGAAATATGCGTCACCATAGAGGTTACCCACTAAGGCCTGGGCATATACGCCGTTGAGTGCACGCGTCACCTCGCTCTTCATGCTGAACACGAATTCGGAGTCATAAGAAGACGGTGCCTCCACGTCCAGATAGTTGTCACATGCCGTCAATGAGAGAGCAGCCGCGACAGATAGTATAATATTTCTAATCTTCATATCTTTAATTCTTCTTTTAATCTATATGAGACACTTAGAACGTGATGTTGGTACCGAAAGCGAAGGTACGCGAACGTGGATAACGGTTGTAGTCCATACCGCAGGTAAGTCCTGTCTGTATATCAACCTCTGGGTCATAACCAGAATATCCAGTGATGATGAACAGGTTGCTTGCCGATACATAGAAGCGGGCCTTTGAAATGCCAATCTTCTGTGTAAGGCTCTTCGGCAGTGTGTAACCGATAGTGAGGTCAGAGCAACGCAGGAATGAACCGTCCTCTATGAAATAAGAGTTGGTAATCTTCTTTGTCACGTCTGTAGGATTCCACAGTGTGCGACCCTGGTTGGCCTGCTTGTAGATATCCGTACCACCGTCAACATAGTAGAGGCGATAGAGGATATCACCTGGTGTGCCTGTGAGCGAACCGTCGAGGTCGTTATACTGCCATCCGTTAGCGAAATCGGCAAGCACATTATAGAACTTGTTCTTGTTGCCCTCTGATGACGACAGCGTGTAAGCCGTAGCGTTGTTGATGTCGAAATCGAGCATGTAAGTGAAGTTGGCTGTGAAGTCGAAGTTCTTCCACTGACCACTCAGGCCGAAACCACCCTGTATCTTCGGGTTGGTGTTACCGATGACGGTACGGTCGTTCTCTGTGATGCGTCCGTCACCGTCGAGGTCCTTGAACTTAATCTTACCAGGCAATGTGGCAATACCGCTGTTTGAAGAACCGCTTACGTCGTTGATTACTGTAACATAACCGTCAGCGCGTGGGCCGATGCTGCGCGAGGTGTTGTTGTCGGTTGCACTTGAGCCCCAAGGCAGTGCGATATAGTTGTTCAATGGATCGAAGTAGAACTCATCGAACTGATACAGGCCGTCATATACGAAACCGTAGATAAGGCCTACCTCGTCACCTACCTTCAGACAGTAGTCGTTGTAATCAGACTTCCAGCGGCTGTTGCTCTCCCAAACCACGTTGTCCACGCCGTTGAGCTTGTCAATCTTCTTCTTGTTCCATCCGAAGTTGACGTTTGCAGACAGCACATAGTCTTTACCGCGAAGGATGTCGCCAGAGATAGAGAACTCTATACCCTTGTTGGTTACCTGGCCGATGTTCTGCATCTGGCTGTCATATCCGAGTGTCGGGTCAAGATAACTCTTGTAAAGCAGGTCGCGTGTGGTGTTCCAGTAGAACTCAGGAGTAATCGTCACGCGTCCGTCGAAAAGCACGATGTCAGCAGCGATGTTGCGAGTAACTGTTGTCTCCCACTTAATCTTGCTGTTCTGGAACTTGCTTCCGCCGTTATTGCCATAGTATTTCTCACCGTACTGTGTCTGCTCAGCGAAACCAGGACCACCTGTAGAGTTGATCTGATAGAGCACACGCCACATGTCGCTGTCGATGCGGTTGTTACCCGAAAGACCGATGGCGGCACGCAGTTTCAACTGTGAAATCCATTCATACTGCTTCATGAATTTCTCCTCGCTGATTACCCATGCACCAGATACTGAAGGGAACCAACCCCATTGGTAACCAGGTGCGAACTTGGTGCTGCCGTCTGCACGGAGCGTAGCAGCAAGCAGGTAACGGTGCTTGTAGTTATAGCTGGCCTGTCCGAAGAAAGAAGCCGTGCGGTCTGATGTATTGAGAGCAGTCTCAGTCTTGTATGGAGTACCGAAGCCCATGTTGTTCCATGCCTCACGAGCGGTGAAGTTGAATGGGAAGAGGTGGGCTGTCTGATAGTGCTTGCGTGTCTGAGAGTGGTTGATTTCCTGACCGAGCAGGAACGACCAGTTATGCTTATCGTCAACCGAGAAGTTATAGTTGGCTGTGTTAGTCCATATATAAGAGAACTTCTTGTTGTCATCAAGCTGTGCAAGCGGCAGGTTCTGGTGTTCGTTCTTAGAACCCTCATTGGTCAGTCCGCCCCAGAAGCGGCTCTGATCCTGCCACTGCAGTCCAATGGTAGCCTCCGTACGCAGTGTCAGTCCCTTGATAGGCTTCCATTCAAGCGAAAGACCATTTGTATAGGTATATGTATGCTTGATGAGCTGGTTGATAACGATATCATTTCTTGGATTGGTATATGTAAAGAGGTTCTCCTCGTTAGGATCGGCATAAGTCGGGTCAATATATCCGAACTCACGCAGACCGTTGGTAGGACGATACCTCAGAACGTCGATGATACCGCCTGTACCGATGTTGTCACCACCAGCACCCTCGTCACGACGGAAAGTGAACTTAGGATTAAACTGCATGGTGAGCTTTGGAGAAATCTCCACGTTTGTCTTCACATTGAGGTTGGTGCGGCGTACGCCAGAACCGAGTATGATACCCTTGTCCTCACTGTTGGTAAGAGAAACATTGAATTTCACCTTGTCAGAACCACCACCAATGGTGAAGTTAGAAGAATAGTTCATCGGTGTCTCTCCCATTACCTCATCCTGCCAGTCGTGGCTGGGCAGTGTAGAATACATATCGAGGTCGTATGGGTTGCCAAAGTTTGAACGGAAGAACTTACCGTTGCTTGAGCGAGTACCGTCACACTGGTGCCACTGATACTGGTAGTTGACAAACTGCTGAGCGTTCATCAGGTCGAGTTTCTTGGCAAGGTGACTCACGCTGAGGTTACCGTTGAATGAAACGGTCACCTTACCTGCCTGAGCAGACTTGGTAGTAACAACGACAACACCGTTGCCACCTTTGGCACCATAAATAGCAGTCAGGGAAGCATCCTTCAAGATATCAATAGATGCGATATCCGTAGGAGGAATATCATTGATGTTGCTTACCTGGAAACCATCAACTATATAGAGCGGCTCATTACTCTGTGTAATTGACGTGCCGCCACGTACACGGATGTTGACATCAGCACCTGGCTGACCGTCAACGGTTGTCACCTGCACACCAGAAATCTTACCCTGCAGGGCAACAGCAGCTGATGTAACAGGTACGATTGCAAGTTTGGCACCGCTGACAGAACCTACGGAACCCGTAAGATCCTTACGTGCCTTGCTGGTGTAACCGATAGCTACTACCTCGTTAAGAGTCGTGGCATCATCCTCAAGGACGACATCTACTGATGACTTGCCACCCACCTTAACCGTTGCAGTTTTCATTCCGATGTATGAAACCTGCAAGTCATGCGACGTAGAGGACATCTTAATAGTAAAGTTACCATCAAAGTCTGTCACGGCACCATTCTGGGTACCTTTCTCCATGACGGTAGCACCGATAATCGGCTCACCCATGTTGTCCTTAACGTTTCCCGTCACTGTCTGCGCCTGCACGGATGCACATAACAGCATCAGCATGCCAACGAGCGCATAGCGGACGTTTTTGATTTTTTCAGACATAGTTAGAATTTTGATTAGTATGAAATTTATGTATTATACTTAAGGATTCGTTTTTCTTTTCAGTTAACAATGCAATATATTAGATTATATTCACACTTTTGCACCTCATTTTCCTGTTTTTTTCTTTATGAGGCAAGTTTCCGCAATATGCAATTTGCCTACAAAGTTAAACAAAAATTGACTAAAATTAAATAATTTGATAGTTAATTCGTGTTAAATAAAAGCCTCAACGCATTTTTTTTTCATTAATGAAGCATATTTACCCCATTATTGTTCTGTAAGTGATTAAAATTCATGCCATATGAACATTATATTCACTCTTCTCTGAAGTTCTCCACATTATCAATAGTGATACGTTCTCCATCAGAGTTTTGTATCTTCACATTCTTGAACGTGATGTTCTTGGCATAGTGCATGTCGGCTCCTGCCTTAGTTACAAACAGAGAGTTTTCCATCACCACGTCTGACAGCGGCATCTCTGGCAGTCCATTGAAATAGACTGCACGCTTTGCACCTTGACAGGTGATGTTAGAGATGTGAAGGTCTCTGAAGCAGGGTGTCTCTTCCGTCACCTGCGGTACGGCATCAGCCGCTGACGTGTCGCTGTCCTGTTTGCCGACCACAGGCTTGTTAGCATAGTATAGGCTGAAGGTGAAGGCATCTTCGGCTATGTTCACCATGTTTATATTATCAATGTATATCTTCTCGACCACACCGCCGCGACCGCGCGTTGATTTCATGCGCAGACCTGTGTCAGTGCCGTTAAACAGGCAGTTGGTCACATAGATGTTCCTTGCTCCGCTCGACATCTCCGAGCCTATCACGAAACCACCGTGACCGTGCAGCACCGTGCATCCCTCTATCACCACATTCTGGCAAGGCATCTTCCATGCACGGCCTTCCTTGTCCTTGCCGCTCTTTATGCAGATGGCATCATCGCCCACGTCGAAAGTTGAGTTCTTTATGATGCAGCGGTTGCACGACTCAAGATCCAGTCCGTCACCGTTCTGCGCATACCACGGATTGCGTATCGTCACTCCGTCGATGGTCACATCCTCACACTTCAGCGGATGGGTGTTCCATGCAGGTGAATTGCTCAGCGTGACATCTTGCAGCAACACACGCTGACATTCCGTAAACTCTAACAGCACCGGACGCTGCAGCACACGTCGGGAATCGGGCTGGCCCACCTTACCGGCCTGCTCATCGTCCTTTGCATCGGGATACCACACATTCTTGTGTTCTATGCCTTTGCCGGAAGTGAGGGTATTCCACTGCGCTTCCGTGAACTTGCCCTTCTTCGATGGCCGCCAGTATTGTCCCTGCGCGTCTATCGCACCATGTCCGGTTATTGCCACATCGTGCTTGCGGTAAGCCCACAGAGGAGCCATCTTCTTCTGTGCAGTGTTGCCTTCATAGACTGTGCTCACGTTGGGGTAAGCATCAAAATCAGTGGTGAAGAGTATCAGGGCACCTTGCTCAAGATGCAGTTCAGTGCAGTTCTCAAACTGTATCGGACCGGTGAGCCATATACCTGCCGGTACCACGAGGCGACCGCCACCTTTGCTGTTAAGGGCCTTCATGGCCTTGGCAAAGGCCTCTGTGCAGAGCGTGCCGCCGTCGCCCACAGCACCGAAGTCCCGCAGGTTTACGGAGTAGTTGGGAATATCCGGCAATGCCACGCGCGGCATTTCAAACGGAATGTTCTCTGCTGTAGTGGTGGCGTACCGTGTTTCCGCACTGACACCACAGTATGTTGTTCCTGCGAGCATCACTGCCACGAGGAACTGAAAAGTCTTTTTCATAATCATAGATTTGCTTGTTTATTGTCCGCCTGCAAATATACGAACTATTTCTTGTTCCACCAAAGAACAAAAATCCCAAACATTGCTTATGAACCTATATTCCACCACACAGCACCGTTTTTCCCCACTATCCCCTTCTCTCTCCAAATGTTATAAATACTAAAAGGCTATGACATTGCAGTTGACACGACTAAATTCTTGAATTGCCTAAAAAAAAAGGCCTTTGCTTACAAATCGTAAGTAAAAAACCGTTTTTCGTGACACAAATCCCTAACGGATGTTAAATTCCATAGGGTATCATAATAGCTATGCTTTTACACTGTAAAAGCTATCATATTACACTGTAAAAGCATAGCTATTACAAGGTAATATGATAGCTTTCATTTTGTCAAAGTATGTCAGTAACTTTTGACTACTGCTATATCATTGCCTATTAGAAAGTCACGTTAAGACCAAGCACGAATTGTTTGGAAAGAGGGAAACTGATTGCACCGCCACGTTCAGGGTCATAGCCGTCATCAAGTGCGTTGATGGTGATGAAGTTCTTGAGCGAGCAGTAAACGGTAGCATTCTCCATGCGGAGTGATTTCAGCCAGTTCTTCTCAAGGTTGTATGAAAGGGTGATGTCCTTAATCTTGAAATAGTCAGCCTTCTCATATTGCAGTACTGAGGCATAAGTTGTTTGTCTCAGGTCTGTGATACATGCACCCGGAGAAGGAAACTTAGTATCGGTATTAGTCAGTGTCCAATAGCTTAAGTCTGCCCAGTTGTCATATCCGTTGCTGCCACCGATATAAGCATTCTTCTCGTATGCAAGGTAACCACCGAGACGAGCCATCATCTGTATGCTAAGAGTGAAGTTCTTGTATGAGAATGTATTCGTCATGCCGAGGATAGCATCTGGTGAACGCTGATATATTCTCCTGTCTTGTTCGTTTATCTCGCCATCATCGTTAAGGTCTATAATCTTTATCGTGCCGGGGGTGCCGTAGCCTGTCTTGTGATCCTTGTAGTTACGTACGTCAGGTGCTTTGAAATCCTTGCCCGTGCGAGCCTTATAGTCTGCACAATACTGTTCGTATTCACCTATCCCCCAGCAGTTGCCCACCTCATAGCTGTAGAATGTGCTGATGGGCTGGCCAATAATAGCTGCAGAACTGCCAGCGACAACTTGATTGAAGTTGTCTGTCAACTTTACAATCTCGCTTTTTGCAAATGTAGCAGAGGCATTAACGTCCCATCTGAAGTCCTTGGTTATGACGGGAACGGCATTAAGTGCAATCTCAAGTCCGTGGCCTTTCGTCTTTGCAATGTTACCGTAGGTAGGGAAAGACATAGTCATATAGTGAGCAACGTCATTGTATATCAAGTCATGTGACCTGCTTGTATAATAGTCGATAGAACCACCGAGGCGTCCGTTGAGCAGAGTGAAGTCAAGACCTGCGTCAAATGTTGATGTCTTTTCACATGTAAGATCGGGAACGATTAGAGACGCATATTGTGGGGATGATGTTACAAGTGACATCTGGGATCTTGTCACTGCCATAATAGAATTATTGCCAGAGCCAGACACGCCCCATGAGAGGCGTAGCTTTAGGTTGTTCAGCCATGAACTTGTCTTCTGCATGAACTTCTCCTCAGTGATACGCCAGCCTGCGCTGAACGAAGGGTATGTGCTCCATTTATACTTATTGCCAAGGATAGAATAACCGTCTGTGCGCAATGTGGCTTGGAAG
>JAEEHW010000146.1 GCA_016281055.1 Prevotella sp. | reverse complement strand
TTCTTTCTCTGCTTGCTCTGGATATGTGGTGTTTTTAGAAAGAAATTCAGCCAAGGCAGGATATCCGCCAGGGAAGGAAGGCATTCGAGGTATTATTTGACCGACGACCTCGTAGGTTTTTTCTGTATTCTGAATTTTTTCCTTTTTTTCAGAAACGCTCATTTGGTCATACATCTCATTTCCGCATGAGCCTATGGTAAGCAGGCCAGCAGATATTCCGGCAACCATCGCCGCCTTGCCGAGCAACTGGCGCTGGTGCAGCTGCTCTTCCAAGTAGCGCACCTCAGCCTCGCACTTAGGACATGTGCCGAGGCAGTCACCCTTATACTGACATTCCTCCACCACATATTCAATGTCGTTAGCCTCGGCAATCTGCCGACGAATCTCTTTCAATATCTTGCAAGTTCTCTTACCTTTTGCCATAGAAAATATATTGAGTTGTTTAGGAAAAATTCGTAATGCATAAACGAAAACGAAGACGAAAACGAAAATATTCCGCATGGTATTTTTCACTTTTCACTCTTCACTTTTTCACTCTGAGCATAGCGAAGTTGATTACAAAGGTAATATTTATTTCTGAAACCACAAAGTTTTGCATCCTTTTTCCGTTACTCTTAAAAAGAGAAAAGAGATTTTGTGAATGTGAATGGTTTACTGTTTACTGTTTATATTCGTAAAATTAAGAAAATCACATTGTCATAAAAAGACCTGTTTTTCTTACACTTTGATTTTTGCAACCTTAAAATCCCTGCGATAAAAACCAGCGACGGTAAAATATATTGAAAATCGGGCAAAATTTCGCAGTCTGTAACTTGCTGATAATCAGCAGAGGCATTTTCCTTGAATTGTAAAAGCTATCATATTACGTTGTAAAAGCATAGCTTTTACAATGTGGAAGCTATCAAATAAGGTTGTGGTTGTAAAAGCTATCAAAAAACAAAATTCCATTGTGACATACATCCGTATATAATCACAGCGAGTATCTTAATAATACCTTCTCTTTCTGGTTTTGTATTTTCTCACTGTCTTCTTTTTTACATTGGACGTAGCGCTGCGCCTCCAATTACTCTCTTGTTCTTTCTGAACTTCCGTATATTGTGAACTTGGCTGAGTTGAATATCCAGAGTTAGGTTGAGTAGAATATCCGGAGCTTGGCTGAGTAGTGTATCCGGAATATGGCTGGCTTGAATATCCAGAGTAAGACCGCTCTACGTCATCGCTTGTGATGCTGAAGGTGCGGTTGACCTGGCGCGGCCTGTCACGGAGTGAGTGAAGGAAAAGCCAGTCGTATGTTTTCTGCAGATAGAAATAGCGTGCATACACACTGTGAGAGCCACCCTCCATCCATTCGTAGCGCAGCAGTTTGTCCTTGCCCTTGCCTTGCAGGTAGCTGACCACCTGCTTTGAACATTTGATATCAACAGACGTGTCGCCGGTGGCGTGCATTATCCACAGGCATGTCTTGCCCAAACCGTCAGGTTGCTTTGCCGAACAACCACCGCAGAAGGCTATGGCGGCGGCAATCTTCTCAGGATATGCGTTGACGAAATCCATGGTGCCGTAGCCACCGAGACTCATGCCAAGCACATATACGCGCGACTCGTCAACAGGGAGATTGCGCTTTGCCCATTCAAGCAGGTCGTTCAGTTTCTTGGGGCTCCATGAGGTCTGCGACTGCGGGGCTATGACGATGGCAGGAAGCGACATACCGTCTGACAGGGCATCGACGGTGCCGTAGCTGCGCACCTTTTCAAGGTCTGTTCCGCAACACGAAGCACCGTGCAGATAAAACACGAGTGGCAGTGAGCGGCTGCCGGAAGCGCTGCCGTTGGGGGTATAGAGCCAGAAATCGTAGTTGTCGGCCAAAACTTTGTTATGTGTGGTTAAAGTACCATTACCCAGTCTGTTTTGTGCGGAAATGGCAAGTGTTGCAGTTACACAGAGGATTAGTATGAATATATTTTTTTTCATAATGGTGCAAAGTTACGATTTTTTTGTCAACAATCAAAATTTTTTTCAACATTCTTCTATATGCTATTGACAAAAAAAAGCACTGTGCAGAAGCGTAGTCCTGCACAGTGCTTGTATATGGTATAATACCCGAAGAAAAAATTACAGCGGCATGTTGCCGTGCTTCTTCGGAGGATTGCTCTGGTTCTTGTTGCGTGACATCTCAAGGGCCTGGATGATGCGTATGCGGGTGTCGCATGGCGAGATAATCTCATCAATGTAACCGAGACGAGCGGCAGGCAGCGGGTTGGCAAACTTGTCACGATATTCCTTGGTACGCTCGGCACGCTCCTCTGGTGTGGCCTTACGATAAAGGATGTTGCATGCTCCCTCGGCACCCATAACAGCGATTTCGGCTGATGGGTATGCAAGGTTGACATCGGCACCGATGCACTTGGAGTTCATCACGATGTATGCACCGCCGTATGCCTTGCGGGTAATGAGCGTAACCTTTGGCACGGTAGCCTCAGCGAAAGCATAGACAATCTTAGCACCGTGGCGGATGATGCCGTTGTGCTCCTGCTGTACGCCCGGCATGAAGCCCGGAACGTCCTCTATGGCTACAAGAGGAATGTTGAAGCAGTCACAGAAACGGATGAAACGCGCAGCCTTGTCTGACGCATCGATGTCGAGCGCACCGGCAAGCACGTTTGGCTGGTTGGCTACGAAACCTACGGTGCGACCCGCCATGCGGCCGAAACCTACGACAATATTCTTTGCCCACTCTGGCTGTACCTCGAAGAAATACTGCTGGTCGCAAATCGGCTCTATGATGTCGTGGATGTCATACGGCATGTTCGGATCGGCAGGCACCACGCTGTCGAGTTCATGACACACGCGTGTCACCTCGTCGGTAACGGGCAGTATCGGTGCATCCTCCATGTTGTTTGACGGAATGAAACCGATGAGTTCGCGGATGGTCATAAGTGTTTCCTCATCACTGTCACAGATGAAATGACTCACGCCACTTACCGAATTATGGGTCATGGCACCACCGAGTGTTTCCTTATCTACATCCTCGTTGGTTACAGCCTTGACTACGTTTGGACCTGTGACAAACATCTGGCTCTGCTCCTTCACCATAAGGATGAAGTCTGTAAGTGCCGGTGAATAGCATGAACCACCTGCGCATGGTCCCATGATGGCGCTTATCTGCGGTATCACACCACTTGCCATCACATTGCGACGGAAGATGTGCGCAAAGCCTGTCAATGACTCCACACCCTCCTGGATGCGTGCGCCGCCAGAGTCGTTGAGACCTATGATAGGAGCGCCATTCTTCAGTGCAAGGTCCTGCACCTTAGCTATCTTCTGTGCATTGGCTGCGCTCAGCGAACCACCAAGAACACTGAAGTCGAAAGCATATACGAACACGATGCGGCCGTCAATCTTTCCATAACCTGAGATGACGCCGTCACCCTCAAACTGTTTTTTCTCCATGCCGAAGTCAGTGCAGCGGTGCACCACGTGCTTGTCCATTTCGACAAACGTATTCGAATCGAGAAGTGTTTCTATTCTCTCTCTTGCTGTAAGTTTATTTGCCATAATTATCTTGGTCGTTTGGTAGTATTCAGAAGCTAACGGATTATGCAAAGGCTGTAGCATTTGTCATAACAACCGATTTCTTAACTACTGAATTCTTGATTTCTTTAGACGTTTGAGTCGCTTAATTTCAGTTTTACCAACACTTGCTCTGCACGAACGGTGTCACCATCCTGTGCCAGCACTTCTGCCACCTCGCAGGCTGCCGCCACCTTGTAGTTGGACTGCATCTTCATTGCCTCCATAGTGAAGAGGGTGTCGCCTGCCTCGAACTTGTCGCCTGGCTTACAGTACATCTTCACTATCTTGCACGGCATAGGTGCCGTTATGGTGTCGGCCTGCACGCCGCCTCCCTTGTGCTTGCGCATCTTCATATACTTGGCCTGTGAGTCAAGCATATCTATCTGATAGGTGGAGTAATTGAGGTTTACGTTGTAGTGTTTGCCTCCCTCGCTGCGTACAAACTCTGCATTGTATGAATTGCCGTTGTAAAGCAGCGAACATGTGCCATTCTGCAACATCGCCACATCAACGTCATATACCTTGCCATCAATATCGATGCTCACCTTGTTGCCTTCCTTGTTAAGGAGGGTAACGTCATACATCTTATTTCCTACTTGTATTTCCATTGTTTGAAAATTTAAGAATTAAAGAAACGAAGAATTGAAGTCTTTCACTTTCTCTGCCTTCAGAACTTCAATCTTTCAATCTTTTAATTTTTCAGTCCTACTACACTCTCAGCACACCCTTCTGCAGTCCAAAGGCACGCCAGCGTGTCAGCGCTCCGTTTGGTTTCTGGTCTGCATTAGGCTGCACGCCTGCATTCTCCTCCATGTTCATCAGATAGTCCATGTAGGCTGCGATGACTGCCATAGGCTCAGAGTCATTCATGAAACCTGAGCGTGGACGCAGGCGCTCTTCGTTGCGCTCGATGAAATAGGTGTTGTAGTCACCATTCTTGAAATCGGGCACATCGATGATGCGGCGCAGATAGCGTATGTTTGTTGTGAGACCTGTTATCTTATACTCGTAGAGCACGCGGCGCATACGCTCGATGGCATATTCACGCGTGGTGGCCCACACGATGAGTTTGCCTATCATAGGGTCGTAGTGCACGGGTATCTCATAGCCCTCATATACGTATGAATCAATGCGTGTGCCGATGCCGTGGGGTTCCTGCAACTGGCATATCATTCCCGGTGAAGGCATGAAGTTATGCTCTGTGTCCTCAGCACATATACGACACTCTATGGCATGGCCATACTGTGCTATATCCTCCTGCTTGTAACGCAGGGGCTCACCGTTGGCTACGCGTATCTGCTCCTTTACAAGGTCAACGCCCACCACTTCTTCCGTGATAGGGTGCTCCACCTGCAAACGAGTGTTCATCTCAAGGAAATAAAAATTATGGTATTTGTCAACGAGGAACTCAATGGTGCCGGCACCAACATATCCCACTGCCTTAGCGGCTGCAACGGCCTTGGCACCCATCTCCTCGCGCAGCGTATCGTCGATGAACGGTGACGGTGTTTCCTCAACAATTTTCTGATGACGGCGCTGCACACTGCACTCACGGTCATAGAGGTGAATGACATTGCCCAGCGTATCACCGAGTATCTGGAACTCGATATGGTGTGGTTCCTCAACGAACTTCTCTATATATACTGTATCGTCGCCAAAGCCAGACATTGCCTCGCTCTTTGCGGCGTTATACATCTCCACCACATCTTCCTCACGGTTGATAAGACGCATGCCCTTGCCGCCACCGCCCATAGACGCCTTGAGCATCACGGGGAAGCCTATCTCCTTTGCAACGCGAACTGCCTCGTCTGCCGAAGTAAGCGGCTTTTCGGTTCCAGGAACCACAGGCACGCCAGCCTCTATCATCTTCTTGCGTGCGCTTATCTTGTCGCCCATCTCTTCCATCGTTTCTGGACGAGGACCGATGAAGATGAATCCTTCTGCCTCACAACGACGGGCAAACTCTGAGTTCTCTGAGAGGAAGCCATAACCCGGGTGTATGGCATCCACCTTATGCTTGTGGGCCGCCTCCAGGATGTGGTCGATGTTTAGATAACTGTCAATGCTCGCCGCACCACCGATACACTCAGCTTCGTCTGCGAAAAGAACATGACGTGACAAACGGTCTGCCGTACTATAGACCGCTACCGAACGGATACCCATCTCGTAGCAGCTGCGCATCACGCGGATAGCTATTTCACCACGATTGGCTACCAGAATTTTTCTAATCATTCTTCTTTTTTTAATACCCTTTTCCATTTTCTCTTGTTGTCCGTAATCCCGCAGACAAGTGTTTTTGTGAGTTACTGAGACCATATGCGGCAGGTCTTCTGACTTCGTCCAGAGTGCGGTCGAGCCTTCCCGTCAACAAAGACAGTGGCTATAGTTTGTGACCGTACTCCTTGCTATTGGACTTACAGCATCGGGTAATGTCTCGGATTTTCACCGTGTTCCCATCTTAGCTCTCATACACCTTATAATAAAGCATACAAGAGAACCGCTTGGTCAATTTGACTGCAAAGTTACAACATTTTTCTGAATTAACAAAACAAACTGTAATGAATTATTCTGTTATTCTTTGCAGGAACGAAAAAAATGATGTAATTTTGCAAATCAATTATGAACAGACGGATTTTGCACCTTGCGGTGCCTTCTATAATATCAAACATCACAGTGCCGCTGCTCGGCCTGGTGGATGTGGCTATAACCGGCCACATGGGCGAGACGCGCTATATGGCAGCCATCGCCGTAGGCTCGATGATGTTCAACATCATATACTGGATGTTCTCGTTCCTGCGTTTCGGCACGGGCGGACTGACGGCACAGTTGTATGGCGCCAAGGGCAACGTGGCGCACACGCTGGTGCGCTCGTCGGCCATTGCCGTGACAGTGGCAGCGACACTGCTGGCGGTTCAGATTCCTCTGTTCAGGCTGGCGGTATGGTTTATCAATCCCGAAGCGGAGATTATTGACACCATACACACCTATTACAATATTTGCATCTGGGGCACCATTCCATCACTATTGCTGTACACCTTCACGGGATGGTTTGTGGGCATGCAGAACACCCGCGCCCCTATGGTCATCTCTATCACGCAGAACATAGTGAACATCTGCCTGTCGTGCTTCTTTGTTTACGTATGCGGAATGAAGATAGAGGGTGTGGCACTCGGCACACTCACGGCGCAGTGGGTGGGTGCACTGATGGCATGCAGCATCTTGTATTCAAAATACCGGAATGTATTGCGCGGTGTTTCCATAAAGAAATGTATCTGTCAGAAGGTTGACATCGACGGGGCCTCGTCGGTTAATGTCACCTTGTTCATACGCACCCTGTTCCTCATCGCCGTTAACCTCTATTTCATAGAAGCCGGAGCCAGGGGCGGGGCGGTGATACTGGCGGTAAACTCCGTATTGATGCAGATGTTCATACTCTACACATACGTCATGGACGGCTTTGCCTTTGCCGCCGAAGCGCTGTGCGGCAGGTATCACGGTGCAGGCGACAAGCAGAACTTTGACCGTGCAATGCGAGGCGTATGGATATGGTCATTACTGCTGACTGCATGCTATACCGCTGCCTATGCCTTTGGCGGCGAACAGTTTCTTGCGATGCTTACCGATGACGCCGCCATACGTTCTGCCGCCACCGAATATCTGCCGTGGGCAGCAGCCATCCCGCTATGTGGCGTGGCCGCCTTCGTATGGGACGGCGTATTCGTAGGCATCACCATGACCTTAGGCATGCTGTGGGGTACGTTTGGCGGTGCAGTGGCATTTTTCCTCATATACATACTGCTCTACCCCACCCTGCACAACCATGCCCTATGGATGGCTTTCAATGCCTACCTGCTGATGCGCGGCGTGGTGCAGCATATCATTTATCTCACCTCACGCTCTCGTTAAGGTTTCGCTTAAGGAAGAAACTGCGGGTCCACAGGAAGAACATCGCCACACCAACGGCATTGACAAACGCCACGGTCCAAAACGAAGCGGAGTATCCAAGGTGTTCGGCAATGATTCCGCCAAGCAGCACACCCAGTCCCATACCTACATCCCACGATACGAGGATGGTGCTGTTGGCTGTGCCACGCTGACGGTTGGTGCCCACGCAGATGGTCATATTCTGGAATGCAGGCCACATGTGACCATTGCCGAGTCCTATCAGTATTGCCGAGCCATAATAGCCAAGCATGATAAGAACCTGCGGGTCTATGGTTGGAAAATAATTCGCCAGTGTAGGCATCAATATAAATAATGTGTAGCCCACGAGCGATATGCACATGCCACCACCGGCATTATGCGTGAGCAGTCCGCGGCTAAGTCCTTTCCTGCCTTGTATTCTACTGAGCATAAGTCCTATGGAGCATAGCATGAAGTATGTGCCGGTGCCGCTGGTAATGCCCAGCGTCTCCTTGCCGTATATGGCGAGATAGTTGCTCAGCACACCGAAGCAGAATCCAAACGCCACCATGTTAAGGCCTATCAGCCAGCCGCGAAGCAGGAAGAAACGATCCCACGAGAGTTTTGGAAAGCGCTCAAATGAAGAATGCTTTAGTGAAGAGTTAAGAGTGAAGAGCGAAGAAGGTTTAGCTCGGCGGCCCGAAGGGGAAAGCCAATTTGAGTTACCATTTGACTGCATATAATCCGCAGGGGATTCTTCACTCTTAACTCTTAACTCTTCACTAAATCCCACATGGGATACCGTACTGTCCACCAGCCACCCAGTGAAAGCGACGACGAGTGCCACCCAAAACAGCAGTTCAAAACTGTGCGTGGCATGATACAGCCATATACCGACAGAGGGCGCAATGGCCATAGAGAGATTGTTGCTCAGTCCGTAGAAGCCGATGCCCTCGGTGCGGCGGCTCGAGGGGAGCACGTCGATGGCGACGGTGGAATTGGCAACAGTGAGCGCACCAAACGGTCCGCCATGCAGAGTGCGCAGTATGGTGAACATCAGCAGCGTGCCGGCGGCAAGGTAGCCGGCAAAGAATATCGCGAAAGCACCGTAACAGAACATCAGCACGGTCTTGCGCGAGAAGGTATCGACCATGAAACCGCTGAAAGGACGAAAGATAAGGGCTGTCACGGTATAGCCCGACAATACCAGTCCTATCATGTCTTTCGTGGCACCAAAATGCTCGCTGAGATACAGCGGCAGCAACGGTGTCAAAACATAAAAGGCGAAAAACAGCATGAAATTGCCGGTCATCACCTTACAGTAATTTGCGTTCCAAAGCCTTTCTTTTTTCTCCATAGTGCAAAGGTACAAAAAAAAGTTGAATGATGAAAGTTGAAGATTGAAAGTTTCAACTTTCATTTTTTTTTCGTACCTTTGCACCCATGATGGACAAAACTCAATTTCGGAAACATATCAGGGATATCAAGAAAAGATATTCTGCCTCAGAACTGCGCCAGATGTCTGCCCCGTTGACAAGCGAACTGCTTGCCAACGATGCCGTGCGCTCTGCAAGTGCGATACTGCTGTACTGGTCGCTGCCCGACGAGGTTTATACCCACGACATAGTGAGGCAGCTGGCAAAGGAAGGTCGCACGGTATTGCTGCCGAAGGTGCAGCCTGACAACACGCTGACACAGCACCGATACACCGGCGATGCCGACATGACGTGCGGGGCATACGGCATCATGGAGCCTGCTACGCCGGCACTGACCGACGACGAGCGCGACACGCTGCTCGGCAAAGGCTCTGTAAGCATCATCCCCGGAATGGCTTTCAGCATCGACGGCCACAGGCTCGGCAGGGGAAAGGGATATTACGACCGCCTGATGTCGCAACTGACTATGACATTCAAGATAGGACTGGGCTTCGATTTCCAGATATTCAAGGAGATTCCGCACGACGACCACGACATCCGCATGGACTGCGTATGGCACCTTGCCAACCTTCCGTGTATGAAGCAGAAATAACACAACTCACATACAACTTATGGAGATAGTAAAATACAGTTTTTGCTGTTTCTGCTTAATCGTATCTAACTGCTGATTCCTTGCGATATTAGCCACAAAACTCAGTTTCGGCTTCAGATATCGCAAGGAATTTTCATTTTTCGCAACATACTGGCTACCAAACAGTAACAACAACCGCAAGAATCACATCTCCTGTCTCGTATTATAAAACGATAGCTTTTACATGGTAATAAGGCACATATTACCGTGTAAAAGCTATCGTTTAACAGTGAAAAAGGAATGTAATTACTGCATAATATGGCACATATTACGATATAAATCCTGAATCAGAGCAAATCTATTTAACTAGAAAGAGAACAATATTATTCTATGTATCACCCTCTCTTTTCTATTTTGCAAAATATCCCATTGCGTCATTTGTTCACAAATCCACCCTGCAAATCATAGTAAAATATCGATATTATAGAAATACTCACAAGTTATAAATTAAGGTGGTGATAATGTTATTATAACGTGAACTCGATGAAATAAAATTTCTCACCTTTAGGCGCACCCTACAAATACCAAAAAACAATTATGGGGTATCTCCGTATAGTATGGCAAATGAAATGATGGGAGGTGAACCTTTGGTAAAATTACTTGATAGCATTTAAGAAGTAATACAAGTTCTGAAATATTCAAGATACAGTACGTAAAGTTAAAAACAAAAGTTTTTTGCATTGAAATTTGGTGATATAAAAAATACTTTGTAACTTTGCATTTTCCTCACCAACGAAAAGACAAATGCATTATGAACATTACGGACGAAGATATTAAGCGCAGAGCTAGCGAGGTATTCTCTGCCATGGAAAAGCGTTCCACACTGGAGGAAATGCAAATGATACGCCATGCATTCGACTTTGCATGGCAGGCACACCGCAACCAGAGACGCAAGACAGGCGAACCGTATATCATACACCCCATTGCCGTGGCAATGATTGCAGCTTCAGAACTGCAACTCGGAGCTGCACCCGTGTGCGCCGCTTTCCTGCACGACGTGGTGGAGGACACTCCATGCACCAACGAAAAGATACGCGAGGTGTTCGGCGATGACGTGGCTTTCCTCGTGAGAGTGGTGACGAAACAGAAAAAACGTTCGTATGACATGTCGAAACAGCTTGACAATTTCAAGCAGATGCTCGACTCAATGCATAACGACATCCGGGCCATACTCATAAAACTGGCAGACCGCCTGCACAACATGCGAACACTTGATTCCATGCGCCCCGACAAGCAGATGAAGATCGCTGGTGAGACAGACTACTTCTATGCTCCGCTGGCAAACCGCCTAGGATTCTACACCATCAAGGTGGAACTGGAGAACCTTTCGTTCCGCTTCCGCTGCCCCGATGTTTACCAGTATATCACAGGACTGATAGAAAAGGAAAAGGAACGCGAGAATACTCGCCTGCAGGCTTTCGAGAGCCGCATAGACTCAATACTGAAAAGCGAAGGAATACAGTTCTACCGCGAAGTGGAATACAAACAGCCGTACAACATCTGGCGCAAAATGCAGACCACGGGACAGGACTTTGAGCACCTGGAGTGCAGACACTTCACACGCATAGTATTCCCAGAGGATATGTACCTATCGCGCAAGAACATGTGCCTGAAGATATACTCATTGCTGACAGACAAGTTCAAGGAACGCCCGAACTCCATCGTCAATTACGTGGACCAGCCAAAACAGAACGGCTATCAGGCTTTCCACCTGCAGGTGCTGTCTGACTACGGCGTATGGGAGGAAATACACATACAGTCAGAGAAGATGCGCACGAAGTCGAAACTGGGATATCTCTTCGACAGCGGACAGCGCGAGATAGACATCAACAAATGGCTCGACGACTTCCGTAAAGTCATGAAGGACGTGGCTGACCACCCAGAACAGAACCGCGACGGAACGTATTTCATGCAGTCTGTCAAGGCATCATTCTACAACGACGACATACAGGTTTACACCCCGGAGGGCAAGGCTGTGCTACTGCCGAAATCATCGTCGGCCATAGACTTTGCATTCGACATCCACACAGAAGTGGGCATGCACGCCAAATATGCCAAGATAAACGGCCACCTTGCCTCCATCAAGACACGCCTGAAGCGCGGAGACAGCGTGGAGATAGGCACAGCACCTGAGGTATGGCCGGGAGAAGACTGGCCACAGTACGCAAAGTCATACAAGGCACTGAAGCACATTCATCTGTATCTTGACCGCAAGCCACGCCCGCAGTATCTGCGCTGCCCTCACTGCAACCCAATACCAGGCGAAGAAGTGGTAGGCTTCAAGGATGACAACGAATGTATTACCGTGCACCGTCGCGACTGCGGCGAAGCCATCGGACTTGCATCACGCTATGGCGACAGCATCGTGGCCGTAGATTACCAGTCACAGCCAGAAGTGCTTTACCCCGCCACCGTAACACTTAAGGCAGTGGACCGCCAGCACCTGCTCAGCGACATCATTGACAGTATATCCAACAAACTGCACCTGAGCATCAACGACCTGCACACCGTTACTGAAGACGAGATAGTGACCACCACCATCAATTTCTTCATTCACGACTATATGGAACTGCGCACCGTGGTAAGCAGCATCCTCAGCATACCAGACGTTGACGAGGTAAGTTATCTGAATAAATAATTAAAAACTGTTAATTTTTTGCGTATTTCATATTAATTATGTAATTTTGCGAATTGAAATACGTTGGTTGACATTTGAGCAAAAACAATGTCAAAACAAATAATTATTAATTATCAATCATTAAGCACGATTATTGCCTATCGGAACACTTTTACTCATTACCAAATCGTTTAAAAGTAAAAACAATGAAAAGACTGTCACAGCTGACGAATGAAGAGTTGGCTTTGGAGTATGTTAATGGCAATAACCGCGCGTTTGACGAACTGCTTGCGCGTACGCAGACAGGCATATTCTCTTACATTTTATTTATAGTACACAATAAGGAGGTGGCTGACGACATCTTCCAAGAGACCTTTTTGAAGGCTATCCAGAAACTGCAGATGAGGAAATACTCACCTTCAGGCAAGTTTAACGCATGGATGATACGCATTGCCCACAATGCCATCATGGACTGGTATCGCAGACAGAAGGCAAAACACCTCATTGACACCGATGGAGACGAACTCTTCATCGCACAGATGGTGGACGGCATGCAGATGGAGACCTCACGCGAGGACATCATGAACAACGCGCAGGTGCTGAACGATGTGCGTTCGCTCATCGACTATCTGCCCGAAACACAGCGTGAGATTGTGAAGATGCGCTACTACCAGAACTTGTCATTCAAGGAGATTGCCGAGCAGACTGGCGTGAGTATCAACACCAGCCTCGGACGAATGCGTTACGCACTCATCAATATGAGACGCATAGCAAAGGAGAACCGCATGCAGTTGCAACTGGCATAACACGCAACATACATATATAAAAAAGACAAGAGAAGTGAATCCAATCAAATTCACTTCTCTTGTCTTTATCTGCATTTTCCTAAAAAGTGTCATTTCTTTTCAACCCCAATCGTTCATTAAGGTTCAAGGGCTTTCAGTTCACTGATGACAGCATGCGGATCTTTAGCCTTGAACACATAACTGCCTGACACAAGGACATCAACACCAGCCTGAACAAGGCGCGGAGCTGTCTCTGCCTGCACTCCACCGTCAACCTCTATCAAAGCACTGGAACCGCTTTCGCTGATGAGTCGCCTCAAACGCTGCACCTTGTCTATGGTGTTCTCTATGAACTTCTGACCTCCGAAACCGGGGTTTACGCTCATCAGCAACACCATGTCAACATCGCGTATCACATCTTCGATAGCGCATACCGGCGTAGAAGGATTCAACGTAACGCCAGCCTTCATGCCTGCGTCATGTATTTCCTGTATGGTACGATGAAGATGTGCCGTAGCCTCACAGTGAACATTCATCATCATTGCACCAAGTTTCTGCGTTTGCTTGATGTAACGCTCCGGACGTTCTATCATATAATGCACGTCGAGCGGTTTTTTACATACACTTGCCACGGCCTCCAGTACAGGAAAGCCAAACGAGATATTCGGCACGAAATAGCCATCCATCACGTCAAGGTGAAGCCAGTCAGCCTCACTGGTGTTTATCATATCAATCTCGCGGTCAAGGTGCAGGAAATCTGCAGCCAACAGCGAGGGTGAAACCATTGTCATTTATGTCGTTGGTAGTTATGACAACCTTCCTGTCCCATGCCATTATGCGAGCAAGCGCACAACTGCACAGGCCGGTCGTCTATGTTTTCAATTTAAACAGAAGGGGATATACTTTCCGTCAACAAGCAACGGACGAAACGTCCTTGCATATTGCCTTATTATTTCAAGAGTGCTTTCCGACGGAGACAAATAATTAACTGGGTAATTTTGATTCATAGGCGGGCTTTTTTGGTTGATTATATTAATATAACGCACCTTTTCCCGTTTTATTACTTTTCTTCATCAGAATTTGCTTTGTCAACATACATTTCACACCGAATTATATATCGGATGAAATTATCAAACCATCAGGCACCCAGCAAGCCACCATAAGTAAAAACCGCAGACAAACCCTTTGGGAATGTCTGCGGCTTACGGTATCGTAAATTGAAATTAGTTTACTTTACCTTTTCTCGCATGGTTTGCAAGCCTTACGGTTTACTTTACCTTGTCAACGATGGCCTTGAAAGCCTCAGGGTTGTTGACAGCGAGGTCAGCGAGCACCTTGCGGTTGATCTCGATACCTGCCTTGTGGAGCAAGCCCATGAGAACTGAATAAGACAAGCCCTCCTGACGTGCGGCAGCGTTGATACGCTGAATCCACAGTGCGCGGAAAGTACGCTTCTTGTTCTTACGGTCACGGTAAGCGTAGGTAAGACCCTTCTCCCAGGTGTTCTTGGCTACGGTCCATACATTCTTGCGTGCGCCATAGTAACCCTTGGTCAACTTCAGGATGCGAGTTCTCTTTGCCTTAGAGGCAACATGATTTACTGATCTTGGCATAGTTTTTTACTTCTTTTTACAAAAAGATTAGACAATAGGGTTAATTAACGCAGACGCAACAGGTCACGAACCTGCTTCATGTTGGTTGTGTCAACAAGAGTAGAACCGAGAAGATTTCTCTTCTGCTTCTTCGTCTTCTTTGTCAGGATGTGACTGTGGTAAGCGTGATGTCTCTTAACCTTACCAGAACCGGTGAATGCGAAACGCTTCTTCGCGCCGGAATTTGTCTTTACTTTTGGCATTTTTTGTTTGTTTTTTATTAATTATTAATTAATGTGCTGAGCGCATATACCGGGCGCTTTTGCACTTCTTCTGTCGTAAATCTCAAATCAAAGAACTTCAATCCTTTGAAAACTTCAATTTTTCAATCCTTCAATTCTTTAATCTTCTCCCTCTGACTGCTCACGCAGTTTTTGCAGAGCCTCAAAGCCTTTGGCATTCTCTGCCAAGCCTCCGTTCACTGGTGTTGCTTCTATCTCTGACGCAGCTGCCTTGCCAGCCTCTGCAGCTTCGGCCTCACGGCGCTCACGATCCATCTTCTGCTGCGATTTCTTTGCCTGACCGGCTTTCTTCGGAGCTATAAAGAGGAACATTTTCTTTCCTTCCAGACGTGGCATCTGTTCCACCTTACCATATTCCTCAAGGTCATTGGCAAAACGCAACAAGAGCACCTCACCCTGTTCCTTGAACAAGATAGAACGTCCACGGAAGAACACATATGCACGCACCTTATTTCCCTCTTCCAGAAATTCCTTGGCGTGCTTGAGCTTGAAGTTGTAGTCATGGTCGTCGGTCTGAGGTCCGAAACGAATTTCTTTCACCTCAACCTTAACCTGCTTCTGCTTCATTTCCTTCGCCTTCTTTTTTTGCTGGTAAAGGAACTTAGAATAGTCAATGATGCGACAAACAGGTGGCAACGCATTAGGGCTGATTTCCACGAGATCCACGCCCTGCTGACGAGCTATGTCAAGTGCCTGCTTAGTAGGCATTACTGAAGAACCATTTTCATCAACGATACGAACTTCGCGAACGCGAATCTGCTCATTGATGCGGTATTGGTTTTTAGGATTTTGTTTTCTGTTGTCTTGTTTCATTAACTATTATTATGTGGTACTAATGTACTGTCTTTACTGTATTACATTGATTCACACACACGTGTGCGTACAAATCGGGTGCAAAGTTACAAAAAATTCTTGTAACAGAAACATCTTTTGCCAATTTTAGAATGTTAAATTATATTTTTTTAACATCAGATTGTCAAGTTTAACCTTTTTACTTGAACGGTGGCATTGGTGTACCTGGTTTGCAGAACGAATGCAGTGTGATATCGAAACGCAATACGCTGTAGTTAGGAATCGATGAAGAACTAGACGAAGAGCCGTAGCCCAGCTGCCATGGGATGTATATCTCCCAACGGTCACCAACGTGCATACTCATCAACGCAGTGGTAAACCCATCTATCATACTCGAGATGCTCATCTTAGCCGGCACCATCGACGAAGTATCATACGTTCCCTGCCATGAGGAGTCAAACTGTTTGCCATCGCTGTATGATGCAGAAGGAATCAGCCTGCCGCGGTAGTGTACGCGAACTGTATCACTATATAAAGGTGAAGGATACAGTGACGTTTCCAAACTCAGCTCCTGGATTTCATCATGCTCCTCCCCTTCTCGCTGGCTCACCACATGAGCAACAATGCAGTCGGTGTGCGAACCACCCAGCTCTCTTCCATAGGTATACACCTTCAAACCGTTCACTTTCGACCATGACTTGATTATCAGCCACGATGTGTCACCGGCGTCAATGCTGGCCTTTGCCTGCTGGTATATGTTCTCGAAGTATTCGTTGTTGCGCGACTCCCAGTTCTGGTATTCGGTATCTCCGTCGTCCGTTTCCGAACATGATGCGAACAGTGTTACCATCAGTGTCAGCAGCATTGCGACATTCAGCCTGGACATAATCATAATTTTCAATTCTTCAGTTCTTTAATCTTTCAATTCCCTTTCTGATTCTTACTGCAGCTTCTTAAGCAGGGAAGTAATCGTAACCTTGTCCTCGATGATACCGCGAAGCTCGTTGATGTTGACACGCTTCTGCTCCATTGAGTCACGCTCACGCAGTGTAACGGTGTTGTCCTCCAGTGTCTGGTGGTCAACGGTAACACAGTATGGTGTACCGATGGCATCCTGACGACGATAGCGCTTACCTATCTGGTCCTTCTCCTCATACTTACAGTTGAAGTGGAACTTCAGGTCGTTCATTATCTCCTGTGCCTTCTCTGGCAGTCCGTCCTTCTTGGTAAGCGGGAACACTGCGAGCTTCACCGGAGCGATGGCTGCAGGCAGGTGGAGCACCGTACGTATCTCGCCGTTCTCCAGCTTCTCCTCCTCGTAAGAGTGACACATGATTGAGAGGAACATACGGTCAACACCGATAGATGTCTCAATGACGTACGGAGTGTAAGACTCGTTCATCTCTGGGTCGAAGTACTTTATCTGCTTGCCTGAGAACTTCTCATGCTGTGACAGGTCGAAGTTGGTACGTGAGTGGATACCCTCTACCTCCTTGAAGCCGAATGGCATGCGGAACTCGATGTCTGTTGCTGCGTTAGCATAGTGAGCCAGCTTGTCGTGGTCGTGGAAACGATAGTTCTCTGCGCCGAAGCCGAGGTTCTGGTGCCACTTCATACGTGTCTCCTTCCACTTGGCAAACCAGTCAAGCTCTTTGCCTGGCTTAATGAAGAACTGCATCTCCATCTTCTCGAACTCACGCATACGGGAGATGAACTGGCGTGCTACTATCTCGTTACGGAAGGCCTTACCTATCTGTGCTATGCCGAATGGTATCTTCATGCGGCCTGTCTTCTGCACGTTGAGGTAGTTCACGAAGATACCCTGTGCTGTCTCTGGGCGGAGGTATATCTTCATTGAGTTGTCGGCAGACGCACCCATCTCTGTAGAGAACATCAGGTTAAACTGACGTACGTCGGTCCAGTTGCGTGTGCCGCTGATAGGACATACTATCTCCTCGTCGAGGATTATCTGCTTCAGCATCTCGAGGTCCATCTTGTTCATGGCCTCGCTGTAGCGTGCGTGCAGGTCGTCAAACTTCTTCTGGTTCTCCAGCACGCGTGGGTTGGTCTCGCGGAACTGCTTCTCGTCAAAGCTGTCGCCAAACTTCTTCTGTGCCTTGGCAATCTCCTTGGCAATCTTATCCTCGTACTTTGCCATCTGCTCCTCTATGAGCACGTCGGCGCGGTAGCGTTTCTTAGAGTCGCGGGTGTCTATGAGAGGGTCGTTG
>JAEEHW010000145.1 GCA_016281055.1 Prevotella sp. | reverse complement strand
TTCTATGCGTTCATCATGCATGAGTTCAAGGCTGGTAATCTGTTGGAGTATTATATGGAGTATCGCCCGTCAAAGGCGGTGAACTTCCGTTTGGGACAGTCAAAGACAGAATTGTCAATGACCAATCCTCTCTCACCACGTATCTTCGAGAGCATCAACTGTGCACCTTTGGGTATATCTTGGCTTTGCGGCTCTGACCCATTGATGAGCAATGGCTCTGGTCGTGATATGGGACTGATGATGTATGGTGACTTGTTTAACAACCACCTGCGATATGTTGTAGAAGTAGTAAACGGTGGTCAGATAAACAAGAATGATCTGAACAATCAGAAGAATATCATTGCCAAGCTGGAGTATAAGCCTGTAAAGAATTTCCGCGTATCTGTTTCAGGTCAGAAAGGTTACGGCTGCGCTGTGACTACATCTAAGTATAATGACGTGGTGAAGCTGACTGGCAATAAGATTGAGGTTGACGGCGAGATGGTTGATGAGGTGAAGATATCACACATCAGTCAGGGCGAGACATATCGCAGTGACCGCTATGCTGTAGGCTGCGAGTGGATGTCAAGCATAAAGGGTAATGACTATTACAAGAACCGTTGCACAGTATTGCGTGGTGAGATTATAGGTGGTCGTGACGGAGAGTGTCACAGTTTCGGTGCATACGCATCACTCACCCAGCCTGTATATAAAGGTATGGATATTGTTGCACAGGTGGATTACCTGAACCGTAACACTGACATGAATTACAAACAGACTGATCTGCTCTTCGGTGTTCAGTACTGGATGCACTCCAAGTGTCGTGTTCAGGCGCAGTACAACCACAGCATACTGAGTGATGAGATGAAAGCAGTGGCAGGTGTACCAGGTAACTATGGCAAGTTCATGGCTCAGGTGCAGTTCTCGTTCTAATATCTTACGGAAAATATTATAATTCAATTATATAAAAGGGTGAATAACACTATCGATAAAGCGGTTGAGGAACTCTCTTGTCAGGATTGCCTGAAAGAAATGTTTCACAGGGTACATGACAATGTGCCACTGCCATCTAACGATGCTCTATGTGAGGTGGTTCAGTTGGCACGCAGTATCATCTTTCCAGGATATTTCGGGCAGTCGAAGGTTACGGAACAAGGGTTGAAGTATCATATTGGCGTATCGTTGGAACGATTCTGTCGTCTTCTGAAAAAGCAGGTGATGGCGGGCTTGTGCTTTGGTATTGCAGAAGATGAAGAAATCCGTATTGATGAAATCCGTGCCAAGGCAAAAGAGATAACCAAGGAGATAGTGCGCAGGTTGCCCAAGATACGAGAGATATTGGCCACGGATGTTGAGGCAGCATTCAATGGAGATCCTGCAGCGACATCGTTTGGAGAAATAATTAGTTGCTATCCAGTTATCCGCACCCTGACGAACTACAGGCTTGCGCATGAATTGTATTTGCTTGGTGTGCCGCTGATACCACGTATGATCAGCGAATTGGCACATTCGGAAACAGGCATAGATATTCATCCAGCAGCTCAGATAGGGCATCATTTCACGATAGATCACGGAACGGGTGTGGTGATTGGAGCAACATGTATCATAGGAAACAATGTTAAGTTGTATCAAGGCGTGACGCTTGGTGCATTGTCGTTCCCATTGGATGAAAATGGCAATCCTATAAAAGGAATTCCTCGTCATCCAATATTGGGAAACGATGTGATAGTATATTCAAATGCAACGATACTTGGCCGCATCACTATCGGTGACAGAAGTGTGATAGGTGCCAATCGCTGGGTTACGGATAATATAGCACCCGATACGAAGATTTACAAGAATCTCAAGGTAATGAAAGGATTTGAAAACGGTTATGGAATTTGAAATGATAGCCAAGACCTTTATGGGTCTTGAGGATATATTGGCACAGGAATTGACAGAACTTGGTGCCAATAATGTACAGAAGGGTTGTCGTGTTGTAACGTTTACAGGAGACAAGGCTCTGATGTATAGGGCGAATTTTGCCCTGCGTACCGCTGTGAGAGTGTTGAAACCAATAAAACATTTCACAGTTGCATCAGCAGATGAGGTGTATGATGCAGTGAAGAACATAGAGTGGGGAGAGTATATAGATGAAGGAAAAACATTCACTGTGGACTCTGTCGTATATAGCGAAACATTTTCTAATTCACGTTTCGTGACTTATAAGGTGAAGGATGCCATTGTGGATTATTTCCGTGAAAAGACAGGTAAACGTCCGAGCATTTCTATTACCGATCCGGATATAAGACTTAACATTCATATTTCAGGAACAGAAGGAACCTTGTCATTGGACTCCAGTGGCGAATCATTGCATCGTCGTGGTTATCGTCAGGAAACAGTGGAAGCTCCTCTGAACGAGGTGCTGGCTGCTGGTATGATAATGATGACGGGCTGGAAAGGAGAAACCGATTTCATTGACCCGATGTGTGGAAGCGGAACACTGCCTATAGAGGCAGCACTGATAGCACGCAATATTGCTCCGGGAGTATTCCGCAAGGAATATGCATTTGAGAAATGGGCTGACTTTGATGCAGATTTGTTTGACGAGATATATAATGACGACTCCAAGGAACGTGATTTTGACCATCATGTCTATGGTTATGACATAGATATGAAAGCTGTCAATATGGCCACTATGAACGTCAAGGCCGCTGGCCTGACTGGTGACATAACCATAAGTCAACAGGATTTCAAGGAGTTTGCTGGTCATGAAGAAAAAGCAATCATTGTGACAAATCCGCCATACGGTGAACGTATATCTACTCCAAATCTCATGGAGACATACAAAATGATTGGCGAGCGTCTGAAGCATGCTTTCAAAGAGGGTGATGCATGGATATTGTCATATAAAGAGGAATGTTTCCAGCAGATAGGACTGAAGCCAAGCGTTAAGATACCATTATATAATGGCTCTTTGGAGTGTGAATTCCGTAAATACACACTTTTTGATGGAAAGTTCAAGGAGTTCCGTGAGGAAGGTGGAATCGTAAAGACTGATGCTGACAAACAAAAGATGGCAGAAAAGCGACGTACATGGAAACGTCAGGAATATGACAAACATGTGGCAGAGCGCATTGATAACGAAGAGGCAGACATTCTTTCTTTCCGTTTTACATCTTTGGAAAAGCAACGCAACGCAAAGAAAAATTCAGATAGAATAGCAAGAAAAGGATATAGAGGAGAGAACAATGAAGAGAGAGGTGATGGAAAACGTGGTGATCGTAAACCGTTTCGTGGTGGTAAATTCAGAAAGAATGGGGAACGAGAGACAAGGGCTGATCGACAGAAGGTGCGTAAACAGATGTTCGGGCGTAGAACAGATGATGATGCGGAAGATTAAGCTGATATTGGGATTACTAATATTAAGTTCTACTGCAATGATGGCACAGTTGAAGCAGTTTACACTTGAGGAACTAAACTTTGGTGGTACTCGATATAATGAGATGTCGCCAGAGAAACGCTATTATATATGGTGTGGAGATAAACTGGTTCGCAAGTATGTAGACAAGGTGGTCAGCGTAGCCGAGAACGGAACAGAGAAGGACTTGTTTTCCCTTGATGATTTGCAAGAAGCATTGGGAAATGAAAATGGTCTAATAGGTGTTAGCCTGTTGAATGTTGAATTTCCGTGTGATGACAAGGCGTTGGCGCTTGTGTTGACCCCTGAAGAAAGACTGTTGTATGATTACAAAAAGAATAAAATAGTCTTTTCACAAAAATGTAGAGGTTCATTGGAATGGTGCCCGTCAAGTTATGCTGACGCTTTTTCTCGTGATGAAAATCTGTGGGTGCGAATGTCAGATGGACAGGAAAGGCAACTGACAAAAGATGGCTCGCGCGAGATAGTATATGGCCGTAGTGTGCACCGCAATGAGTTTGGTATTACCAAAGGTACGTTCTGGTCGCCGAATGGAAAAAGGCTGGCATTCTATAGAATGGATCAGTCAATGGTGACGGATTATCCGCAGGTGAACACTTTCTCACAGCCAATAGCGACATTTGAACCAGATAAGTATCCTATGGCAGGCCAGTGTAGCCATAAAGTTACAATAGGCATATATGATTTGGATAAAGACACAGTGTCTTGGTTGGCGCTCGGTGACGTTACAAATCGCTATTTCACCAATGTTTCATGGGCACCAGATGGGAAGTCTTTGTATCTCATAGAACTGAACAGAGATCAGAACCATGCAGAATTGGCACAATATGATGCCAGTACAGGTGAGAAAATACGAGTGGTATGCACAGAAGAAGATGAAAAGTATGTGGAGCCACTTCATCCAATCGCTTTTCTACCATGGGATAAAGATAAATTTCTGCATTGGAGTCAGAAAGATGGATATTGGCATTTGTACTTGTATGATGCAAAGAAAGGTGAATGCCTGAAAAAAATGACAACAGGTGCATGGGTGATTACCGACATTCTTGGATTTAACGAGATGACACATAGCGTTATAATTCGTGCTAATAAAGAGAATGTACTGCAATATAATTTATATGTTGTAGATGTGGAAAGTGGTAATGTTTCCTTACTTGATAATGGAATCGGTTCGCATGACGGTAAAGTGTCATCAAATGGAAAGTATGTAATAGACCAATGGAGTTCACCGGAAGTGCCTCGTGCATGGGAGAAATTGAACACGGAAGATAAATCCCGTACATCGTTGGGAGAAAGTGCTGATCCATGGAAAGAATATGCAGTACCAGTATTCAAACAGGGAACCTTGAAGGCAGCAGATGGATGTACGGATTTGTATTATCGAATGGTTTTGCCTCATGATTTTGATGAAACGAAGAAATATCCTACTGTGCTGTATGTATATGGTGGACCGCACGCTCATAATATAGAAGCAACATGGCACTGGAATTCCCGTAGTTGGGAAACGTATATGGCGCAAAAAGGCTACATCGTTTTTGTGATGGACAACCGAGGTTCAGAGAATAGAGGAAAAGAGTTTGAACAAGCTACATTCCGCCAATTAGGACAAGTAGAAATGCAAGACCAAATGAAGGGCGTTGAGTATTTGTATTCCTTGCCTTATGTTGACAATGAAAGAATCGGTGTTCATGGGTGGAGTTTCGGTGGTTTTATGACCATTACTCTTATGACGAATCATCCAAATGTGTTCAAAGTTGGTGTAGCTGGTGGTCCTGTCATAGACTGGAGCAAATATGAGGTGATGTATACAGAACGCTATATGGATACTCCAGAACAAAATCCAGAAGGATATACCAAGACAAGCCTTGTGGAAAAAGCGCAGGATTTGAAAGGGCGTTTACTTATGGTAATAGGTATGAATGACCCAGTTGTTGTTCCACAGAATGCCATGGTGTTCTTGAATGCATGTAATGAGGCGGGAACATATCCGGATTTCTACGTTTATCCGGGAGAGGAACATAATATGCAGGGACATATGTCGGTACATCTGCATGAAAAGATAACAAGATACTTTGAAGATTATTTAAAATAACGAGTTATGAAGATATTACTTTTAGGTTCAGGCGGTCGTGAACATGCACTTGCTTGGAAAATAGCACAGAGTGAGAAATGTGAGAAATTGTTTATCGCTCCGGGAAATGCCGGTACTGACGGAGTTGGCGGCAAGGGTGAAAATGTAGCTATAAAGGCAGACGATTTTGAGGCGATAAAGAATTTTGTCGTAGAGCAGTCTGTTGACATGGTAGTTGTTGGCCCAGAGGATCCACTTGTAAAAGGAATATATGATAATCTTAAGAATGACCCACGTACAAAGGATATTCCGGTAATAGGTCCATCAAAACAGGGAGCAGTGCTCGAGGGATCGAAGGATTTTGCTAAGGCTTTCATGAAACGTCACAATATTCCTACTGCAGCTTATGAAACATTTGATGGAGAGCACTTAGAAGAAGGCTTGAAATTTCTCGAAACGCTTAAGGCTCCTTATGTCTTGAAAGCAGACGGCTTGTGTGCAGGTAAGGGAGTGTTGATTCTTGATACTCTTGACGAGGCAAAGCGTGAACTGAAAGAAATGCTTGGCGGTATGTTTGGTAACGCATCGTCGCGTGTCGTAATCGAAGAATTCCTTAGTGGTATAGAATGCTCGGTGTTTGTCCTGACTGATGGCAAGAATTACAAGATTCTTCCAGAAGCAAAAGACTACAAACGTATAGGCGAAGGTGATACGGGACTCAACACTGGTGGTATGGGAAGTGTTACCCCAGTACCTTTCGCCACAGAAGAATGGATGAGGAAGGTTGATGAACGTATCATAAAACCTACTGTCGAAGGATTGGCAGAAGAGAACATAGACTATAAAGGATTTATCTTCTTTGGATTGATAAATGTAAAAGGTGAACCTATGGTTATAGAATATAATTGTCGTATGGGTGACCCTGAAACAGAGTCTGTGATGCTCCGCCTGAAGAGTGATATTGTTGACCTGTTTGATGGCGTAGCCAAAGGTGACCTTAACACAAGGAAAATAGAATTTGATTCAAGATCAGTAGTATGTGTTATGATGGTCAGTGGTGGATATCCTCAAGAGTACAAGAAAGGATTCCCTATCACAGGTATTGATAAGGTGGAAGGCTCAATAGTATTCCATTCTGGTACAGCATTGAAAGACGGTCAGGTGGTTACAGCCGGAGGACGTGTCATCTGCGTTAGTTCGTATGGAGCAGACAAGGATGAGGCACTTGAAAAATCATTCCGCGAAGCTGAGAAAATACAATTTGAAGGCAAGTACAATCGTCGTGATATAGGAAAGGACCTGTAATTTTGTTTAATTTATATTTAAATCGTTGGACGCTGTCTTTAGTCTGTGTGATAGTTGGTGCCATAGTTTATATCTTTGGCTATGAAACTATCGCAGAGACAGGTGTGGCACTTCTTGTCAGCTTTATCGTAATAGGTGCGGCACGTCAAGGAGACAATGAGCTCACGTCAAGTTACTTGTCTGGAGTATTACTCGGTATAGCTGGCATGGTATGGATATATTGCCTGTTGGCAGCATTCCTGTTGGTGCCATATATGTATGGAGTAGTGAAATCATATAAGCCCAAATTGCTTTTCTCGTTTATTTTTGGAGTAATGACGCCTTTCTGGGTTGTTCTGCCATTCTATCTTTATTATAATCAAGACATGGTGGCGGATATGGTTAATGAAATAGTTGCAAGATATGATTGATGCGTTAGTGCAGTTCGGACCATGGGGTATGTTCATCGCTGCTTTTCTTGCAGGTAGTTTCTTCCCCTTTTCCAGTGAGGCGGTGATGCTTGCTTTAATGGCAATGGGGGTTAATCCGTGGTTGCTTATTGCTTACGGTACGGCTGGTAATGTGATGGGAGGAATGTTCAACTATTGCATCGGCCGTATGGGACGAGAAGAATGGTTTGAGAAATATTTGCATGTCAGTCCTGTACAGATGGATAAGGCACGACGCTTTATGCGGGGTAGGGGAGCATGGATGGGGTTCTTTGCTTTTATTCCAATATTGGGATCTGCCATTACAATACTGTTGGGACTTATGCGGGCAAATGTTTTTATAACATTCCTTTCCGTTACAGTTGGTAAATTGATACGATATATTTTACTGATATACGGCGCATTGCTTGTAAATTGGCTTTTACAGTTATTATAGTAAAAAAATATTATTTATTTGGTGAAGTGTAATATTTTTATTAACTTTGCAAAAATTATTCAGAAAACAGAACAAAATAATCAATAAACTACAGATGAAACAATTCAGACTTGTAGACAATGTATTGGGATGGGTGGCTTTCTTAGTTGCTGCATTTGTATATTGTTCTACTATTGAACCTACGGCATCTTTCTGGGATTGTCCGGAATTTATCACAACAGGTTATTTGCTTGAAGTAGGTCACCCGCCTGGTGCACCATTCTTTATGCTTACAGCAAATCTTTTCTCTCATTTTGCCAGTGATGCAACACAAGTGGCTTTGATGGTTAATACTATGTCGGCTTTGCTGTCGGCAGGATGTATATTGTTCCTTTTCTGGACGATTACCCATCTTGTGCGTCGCCTCCTCGTAGATAATTGGGAGGAAATGACTATTGCCAAGATGATAGCCATTGAGGCTTCAGGTATGGTTGGCGCTCTTATATATACATTCTCGGATACGTTCTGGTTCTCTGCAGTAGAGGGAGAAGTGTATGCATATTCTTCTTTCTTTACGGCTATAGTGTTCTGGATGATTCTGAAATGGGAAGACAATGCCGACAAACCTGGTTCAGACCGTTGGCTTATTCTCATTACATACATGACGGGATTGTCTATAGGCGTTCACTTGCTCAACTTGTTGTGTATACCGGCTATCGTACTTGTATTCTATTACAAGAAATATCCACATGCAAATCTTAAGGGCTCGCTCATAGCGTTGTTTATAAGTGTTGTGATTGTGGCAGCTGTACTGTATGGTGTTGTGCCAGGAATTATCACCGTTGGTGGTTGGTTTGAATGGTTCTTCACCAATGATCTCGGTATGCCTTTCAATACAGGTACTATCATTTATCTCATTCTTCTTGTGGGTATAGTACTGTGGGCAATATACGAAACATATCAGGGTCGCAAAGAGAATGGTAAGGGTTCATTGCGTGGCAATGTGTCATTCCTGCTTGCAATAGCAATGCTTGGCGTTCCATTCTATGGGTATGGATGGTCAGCGTTTATAATAGGCGTTATTCTGTTGGCGGCATTGTGGTTTATTATTAATTTCAAAAAGAAAGGTGTGGCAGTCATAACCAGCCGTATAAAGAATACAGCTCTGTGTTGTATGCTTATGCTGATGATTGGCTATTCTACGTATGCCCTCATTGTTGTTCGCTCTGCAGCCAACCCACCTATGGATCAGAATTCGCCGGAGGACATCTTTACATTAGGTAGTTATCTTTCACGTGATCAATATGGTGATCGTCCACTTTTCTATGGACAAGCATACACTTCTCAGGTGAAGCTTGATATAGAAGGAAATATGTGTGTCCCACACATGAAGAAGGGAGCACCAGTTTATCAAAAGGTTGAGAAGAAATCTAAAGAGGAGAAAGACCAGTATTTTGTAGTACGCACAAAGGATTCATACGAGTATGCTCAAAATATGCTGTTCCCACGAATGTATGATGCAGGACATGCAAAGGCGTATGAAGACTGGATGGGTGGCGTTGATGGTCGCACCACAGACTATGATCGTTGTGGAGAAATCGTGCAGGTGAAGATGCCTACACAGATTGAGAATATCAGGTTCTTCCTGTCATACCAGTGTAATTTCATGTATTGGCGTTACTTTATGTGGAACTTTGCTGGACGTCAGAATGATATGCAGGGTAATGGCGAGTTGGAACACGGCAACTGGATAACGGGTATATCATTTATAGATAATGCAATGCTTGGTGACCAAAGCAAACTTCCGGATGAACTAAAAGAGAATAAAGGACACAATGTATTCTATTGCTTACCGTTGATACTTGGTCTTATTGGACTTTTCTGGCAGGCATATCGTGGTCGCAAAGGCATTCAGCAGTTCTGGGTGGTGTTCTTCTTGTTCTTCATGACAGGTTTGGCAATCGTTATATATCTGAATCAGACACCTATGCAGCCACGTGAGCGCGACTATGCTTATGCAGGTTCTTTCTATGCGTATGCTATATGGTGTGGTATGGGCGTTGCAGGTATCATTGAATTGCTGAGACGTTTTGTAATGAAGGGCAAAGAATGTGTTGTTCTTGCATCCATTGTAGGTATAGCGGCATTGTTTGTACCGATACAGATGGCAAGTCAGACATGGGATGACCATGATCGTTCAGGACGTTTCTGCTGCCGTGACTTTGGTCAGAACTATCTTATGTCTTTGCAGGATGAAGGCAATCCTATTATCTTTACTAACGGAGATAATGATACCTTCCCGTTGTGGTATAATCAGGATGTAGAGCAGGTTCGCACAGATGCCCGTGTTTGCAATTTGTCATATCTGCAGACAGACTGGTATATTGACCAAATGGTTCGTCCAGCATGGAAGTCGCCATCATTGCCTATTACATGGAGTCGTTTGGACTATTGTTCGGGTACCAATGAATACGTTACTGTAGAGCCAGGATACAAACAGCAGATTCTGGAGTTCTATAAGACAAATCCGGCTGAGGCAAGAAAGCAATTTGGTGATGATCCATTTGAAATCAAAAATGTTCTGAAGCGTTGGGTACGTGGTAACAAGTATAATGATGACGAACATGTCATACCAACAGACACACTCTACTTATATATAGATAAGGAGGCAGTGAAGAAGAGTGGTATGATGATACCACAGGATTCGATGGGTAATGCCACCATTCCAGAAAAGATGGCGATTTCATTAGTAGGCAAGCGTGCACTTTACAAGGGAGACCTTATGATGCTTGAGATGCTTGCTAACCATAATTGGACTCGTCCTTTGTATGTAGCATTGACTGTAGGTCAGGAGAATTACATGAATTTGGGTGAGAATTTTATCCAAGAGGGTCTTGTGAACAGAATCACTCCATTCCATACAAATCAGTCAAACAATTTTGATACAGAGAAAGTGTACAAGAATGTTATGACACGTTTCAAGTTTGGTGGTTTGGAGAAGAGAGGACTGTATCTGGATGAGACAGTATCTCGCATGTGTTCTACCCATCGCAGACTCTTTGGTATGTTGATATCCCGATTGATAAGTGAAGGCAAGAAGGATAAGGCAAAGAAAGCTTTGGAATATGCAGAGAAAGTGTTGCCGACATATAACTTGCCGATGAATTATTTGAATGGTGGTCTTGAGTTTGCCAATGCATACTATGTGCTTGGAATGAAGAAAAAGGCAGATGAGATTGTCAATGCAATGTGGAAGAATTATGGGCAGTATATGAATTGGTACCTGTCGTTGAAACAGAGCCGCTTCACAGCTTCACAACGTGACTGTATGTATAATCTCTATATAATGCAGCAAATTGTCGATATGATTGCTCCATATGACAAGGCAGCAGCAGACAAGAAAACTGTAGAACTTAACCACTTGATGTCAACATATCAGTCTCGTGGTGGTTCGTTGGGGATGGAACAGTAATTATATACCAATAATTTTGGAATGTTAATTGAGCAACCATCAAAATGGCTGAGGTGGATATATCCAAGTGCTCTGTGGCGTATGGACGTCACAGAGCACTCCGTGTATCTTACGTTTGATGATGGGCCCATACCTGAATCAACACCATTTATACTTGATACATTAAAGGAATTTGGTATAAAGGCTACGTTTTTTGTTGTGGGTGAAAATGTGAAACGACATCCAGAGTTGTTGGAACGAATCATTTCAGAAGGACATCGGGTTGGCAATCATACATATAACCATATGGGGTCGTTGAAACATTATATACGTACTTATATGAACAATGTTGAGAAATGTAATTTGCTTGTCAACTCGGATTTGTTTCGCCCTCCTCATGGTTGGATGTGGATAGGTGCGTATAATTTGCTTAAACGCAGATATAAGATAGTTATGTGGGATTTGGTTACTCGTGACTATTCTCATTTGTTAAATGCATTTGATGTATTCCGTAATGTGGTGTTGTATGCTCGCAATGGTTCTATAATAACATTTCATGACTCATTAAAAAGTATTGAGAAACTACAGTATGCATTACCTGCATCATTAAGGTTTTTGATAGATCAAGGATATAAATTCAAAACATTTTAATTCAAAGAAACTAATAGATGATAACAGTTACAAATCTTGCCATACAGTTTGGTAAGCGTGTGCTTTACAAGGATGTTAACTTGAAGTTTACACCAGGAAATATTTATGGAATAATAGGAGCTAATGGTGCTGGAAAATCAACACTGTTGCGAGCTATCAGTGGAGAGTTGGAGGCAAATAAGGGAACAATTGAATTGGGACCTGGTGAGCGCTTGTCTGTATTGGAGCAGGATCACTTTAAGTATGATGAATATACTGTCATAAACACAGTGCTGATGGGACATCAGCCATTGTGGGAGAATATGCAGGAGCGAAATGAACTGTATTCAAAGGCAGAGATGACAGAAGAGGATGGCATACGTGCTGCCGAACTGGAAGAGAAATTCGCTGAGATGGATGGATGGAATGCAGAAAGTGATGCAGCGCAGTTGTTGTCAGGCCTGGGTGTTAAAGAGGCAGTACATTATTCGCAGATGTCAGAGTTGTCAAATAATGAGAAGGTGCGTGTCATGATGGCAAAGGCTCTCTTCGGAAATCCAGACAATCTGCTGCTTGATGAGCCTACCAATGACCTTGACCTTGATACAGTGCAGTGGTTGGAGGAATATTTGTCAAATGTTGAGCAGACTGTTCTTGTCGTATCACATGACCGACATTTCCTTGATGCAGTGTCCACCCAAACTGTAGATATTGACTTTGGTAAGGTTACGATGTTTGCTGGTAACTATTCATTCTGGTATGAATCAAGTCAGTTGGCTTTGCGTCAGGCTCAGAATCAGAAAGCAAAAGCAGAAGAAAAACGTAAGGAACTGGAAGAATTCATTCGTCGTTTCTCTGCTAATGTTGCAAAGTCAAAACAGACGACGTCACGCAAGAAGATGCTTGAAAAACTTAATGTTGAAGAAATACAACCGAGTACTCGTAAGTATCCAGGTATCATCTTCCAAATGGAGCGTGAGCCAGGTAATCAGATACTTGAGGTAGAAGGTTTGAAGGCGATAGATGATGATGGTACAGTATTGTTTGACAATGTTTCGTTCAACATAGAAAAAGGACAGAAAACAGTATTCTTGTCCCATAATCCCAAAGCTATGACTGCATTGTTTGAGATAATCAACGGCAATCGTGAGGCAGATGGTGGCACATTCAAGTGGGGCGTTACTATAACCACGGCATATCTGCCATTGGACAATACAGAGTTCTTTAAGTCTGAATTGAACCTTGTTGACTGGTTGTCACAGTATGGTCCGGGTAATGAGGTCGCAATGAAAGGATTCTTAGGACGTATGCTCTTCAAGCAGGAAGAAGTAGAGAAGAAAGTCAATGTATTGTCAGGAGGAGAGAAGATGCGTTGCATGATTGCACGTATGCAATTGAAGAACGCCAACTGTTTGATACTTGACACTCCAACGAACCATCTTGATTTGGAGTCCATTCAGGCCTTTAATAATAACTTGATAACATTCAAAGGCAATATCTTGTTCTCTTCTCATGACCATGAATTTATCAATACGGTGGCGGATCGCATTATTGAATTAACGCCAAAGGGAACTATTGATAAGTTGATGACTTATGATGATTATATCTATGATGAAGGTATAAAGGCACAGAAAGAACAGATGTATTCATAATAATTATGGCACGCTTATTGTTTTAAGTGTGCCATAGTTATACAATAAAAACACTGAATATGAAAAAGGAAGAGATAAACACAGTAGAAGAGAGTGTAGAGAATGTTAATGAGGAGATTAAAGAGGAGGAGGGAAAGAATACTGAATCTACAGAGCAAAATACAGAAGAGATTGATAACGAGAAATCTGAAGAAACAAAAGAACAAGAGGCAGATCCCCTTGCTGTAGCACAGGCAGAGATAGAGGAGTTAAAAAAACAGGCTTTGTATAAACAGGCAGAGTTTGACAACTATCGTAAGCGTACATTAAAAGAAAAGGCAGATTTGATATTGTCGGGAGGAGAGAAGACTATCACTTCTATCTTGCCGGTGCTTGATGATTTTGAGCGTGCTCTCGCTGATAAGAGTGAAGATCCTGTTGCTATACGTGAGGGAATGCAGCTTATCTTCAATAAGTTCATCAAGACATTGGAAGAACTTGGCGTGAAGAAGATAGAAACTGATAATGCAGACTTCAATGTTGATTATCACGAATCGGTTGCCCTTGTTCCTGGTATGGGTGAAGACAAGAAAGGAAAGGTCATAGACTGCATACAGACAGGATATATGCTTAACGACAAAGTAATTCGTTTTGCTAAGGTTGCTGTGGGACAATGATAACAAATGTATTGTAAGAAACATTAGAAAATGGCAAAAAGAGATTATTATGAAGTGCTTGGCGTTGATAAAAACGCCAGTGCGGCAGACATAAAGAAAGCGTATCGTAAGATTGCTATCAAATATCATCCTGACCGTCAGGGTGACAAAAGTGATGCAGAGAAGAAAGAGGCAGAGGAGAAGTTCAAGGAGGCTGCTGAGGCATACGCTGTGCTGTCTGACGAAACAAAACGTCAGCAGTATGACCAGTTCGGTTTTGACGGTCCGAACATGGGCGGTGGCTTCGGTGGTGGTGCAGGCTTCGACATCAATGACATACTTAATTCCGTGTTCGGCAGTGGTTTCAACTTCGGTGGCGGCGGATTCAGTGATTTCTTCGGTGGTGGTAGCCGTGGCGGTGGTCGTCAAGTACATCGTGGCAGCGACCTCCGTTTGAAGGTGCGACTGAACCTCCAGGAAGTGGCTACTGGTGTGACAAAGAAATTCAAGGTACGCAAGGATGTAGTTTGCTCACAGTGTAGCGGTAGTGGCGCTGCTGATGGCTCTGGTACTGAGACATGTAAGACATGTCATGGCAGTGGCGTGGTAATCTCTACACAGCGAGGCATGTTTGGATTGATGCAGACGCAGAGCGTATGTCCTACATGTGGTGGAGATGGCAAGGTAATCAAGAACAAGTGTACCAAGTGTAACGGTGACGGCGTCGTTCGTGGCGAAGAAATCGTTGAGGTGAATATTCCTGCCGGTGTTCAGGATGGAATGGTTGTCAATGCCCCCGGAAAAGGAAATGCGGGAAAGCGTGGCGGCGTGCCAGGCGATATAAAGGTGTTTATAGAGGAAGAACCTAATGACACTTTTGTACGTGATGGTCGTGACCTTATATATAATTTGTTGCTTGATTTCCCGACCGCAGCTCTTGGTGGCGAGATAGGCATACCTGGAATAGACGGTTCCAAATTCAAGGTAAAGATAGAGCCGGGTACCCAACCGGGTAAGACACTGCGTCTCCGTGGCAAGGGATTACCATCAGTCCAGGGCTATGGCTATGGCAATGGTGATATCTTGGTAAACATCAATGTATATGTGCCAAAGACATTGTCGAAAGACGAGAAAAATGCTCTTGAGAAATTCCGTGAATCTGATAATTTCAAGAGTGACGGCAAGGGGAAAGACAATTTCTTCAACAAATTCAGAAGTTACTTTAGTTGATATATCGAGTTGAAAAGATGAGAAAAGATTTATTTCTGTTTTCTCATCCTTTCAACTCGATTTTTATATGCTATCTTTCATGGACTACAAACAGACATTAGAATATCTATACAACGCTGCGCCTGCCTTTGAGAAGGTGGGCGTTGGTGCTTATAAGGAAGGCTTGAGCAATACCCTTGCTCTTGATGAGCATTTCGGCCATCCACACACCAAGTATAAGACTATCCATGTGGCAGGAACCAATGGAAAAGGTTCTGTATCACATACTCTCGCAGCATTGCTGCAATTGGCAGGCTATAAGGTTGGACTCTATACATCGCCGCACCTCGTAGATTTTAATGAGCGCATTCGAGTCAACGGCAAGCCTATCGAACATGAATATGTTGTACGGTTTGTAGAGAATGAAAAAGATTTCTTTGAGCCGCTTCATCCTTCTTTCTTTGAGCTTGCCACGGCTATGGCTTTCAAATATTTCGCTGAGCAACAGGTTGACATTGCAGTGATAGAGGTAGGCCTCGGTGGACGTCTTGACTGTACCAATATTATTCGTCCGATGCTCAGTGTCATTACCAATATCAGTTTTGATCATACAGGTATGTTAGGTTCTACGCTTGCAGCCATTGCAGCAGAGAAAGCCGGCATCATCAAGGAAGGTGTGCCTGTTGTAATTGGAGAGCATACGTCGGAGACTCGTCCTGTTTTTGAACAGAAAGCATCAGATATGCATGCTCCCATTCTGTTTGCAGAAGACTGCCAGTATGTCACAGCTAGTCAGCCGTTGACATCCACTATGGGCAGAAGATACCACACAAGTTGTTTCGGAGTTATAGACGGTGAACTGGGAGGAGAGTGCCAGGAACGCAATGTCAACACTGTTCTCAACTGCCTTTTGCCATTGGCTAAAGCCATGAAACGTGAGGGAATGTCTGTTTTGAAAAGTAACTTGAAACTTATTGACTGCGTACGTCAGGCTTTCAGCCATGTTTGTGAGATAACCGGCTTGACTGGGCGTTGGCAGAAAGTAGGAGATTCTCCGCTCGTGATATGTGACACAGGTCACAATGTTGCTGGTTGGCAATATCTTGCAGGACAGATTAAAGATACTTATCGTGAACTGTCTAATAAAGGAGAAAGCCATCTGTATATCGTATTCGGAATGGTGAATGACAAGGATGTAAGCACTGTCCTCGCCATGTTACCCCGTGATGCGGTGTATTTCTTCACGCAGGCAGACAACCACCGTGCCATTTTGTCCTCAGACCTTAAAGCCATGGCTGTGGAATATGGACTTCAGGGAGAATCATACGATACTGTTCCCGAGGCGTACAAGGCAGCCCGTGCCCGGGCAAAGGAAAATGATTTCGTGTTTGTGGGCGGAAGCAGTTATGTAGTGGCTGATTTCTTAGGAATGAAAGATAGATAATAATGCGTCAGAAGGCATCAGAAATTATAACCACATAACTTTTTGTGCGTTTTGTTTCTTCCTTTGAATATTTTTTTGTAACTTTGCACGCTGTATTATAAAAGATAAATATAAACAAAAAAATAAATACTTGTTATGACAGGAAAAGTAGATGTGCTCCTCGGTCTGCAGTGGGGAGACGAGGGTAAAGGCAAGGTAGTAGATGTTCTTACCCCGAAATATGATGTGGTAGCTCGTTTCCAGGGTGGTCCTAATGCTGGACATACGTTGGAGTTCAACGGTGAGAAGTATGTGTTGCGCTCTATTCCATCAGGAATATTCCAGGGTGGAAAGGTGAACATTATCGGTAACGGCGTTGTTTTGGCTCCTGACCTATTTATGGACGAGGCTAAGGATTTGGAGAAAAGTGGACATGACCTCAAGTCACGCCTGCATATCTCAAAGAAGGCACATCTCATCATGCCTACACACCGTGTGCTCGATGCTGCCATCGAGGCTTCAAAGGGTAAAAACAAGGTGGGCACCACAGGTAAAGGCATCGGTCCTACATATTCAGACAAGATAGCTCGTACCGGTTTGCGTGTGGGTGACATCCTTGATAATTTCCAGGAGAAGTATGCAGCTCACAAGGCAAAGCATGAGGAAACACTGCGTGCCATGGGTTACACCGACTATGACATCACTGAGGTGGAGAAGAAATGGCTTGAGGGTGTAGAATACCTGAAGCAGTTCCAGATTGTAGATTCAGAGCACGAGGTGAACAAAATACTCAAGTCTGGTAAGTCTATACTCTGCGAGGGTGCACAGGGTACAATGCTTGACGTTGACTTTGGTTCTTATCCTTTCGTTACCTCGTCAAACACTATCTGTGCCGGTGCATGCACTGGCCTTGGCCTCGGTCCTAATAAGATAGGCGAGGTGTTTGGTATCATGAAGGCATATTGCACACGTGTTGGTGCTGGTCCGTTCCCAACAGAACTGTTCGATGAGACTGGTCAGAAGATGCGCGACATCGGCCATGAGTATGGAGCCGTTACAGGTCGTGAGCGTCGCTGCGGTTGGATTGACCTCGTTGCATTGCGCTATTCCATCATGGTCAATGGCGTTACACAGCTGATTATGATGAAGAGCGACGTACTTGACACATTCCCTACCATTAAGGCTTGTGTGGCATATAAGGTAAACGGCGTGGAGACACCAGATTTCCCATACGACATAGAGAATGGCATTGAGCCTGTATATAAGGAACTCAAGGGCTGGCAGACTGATATGACCAAATATACCAGCGAAGATGAGTTCCCACAGGAGTTTAAAGACTATATCGCCTTCTTGGAGAAAGAACTTGAAACACCTATAAAGATTGTGTCGATAGGTCCTGATCGTGAACAGACAATAGTAAGAAAGTAAATGGCACAGAAACCAAGCATACCAAAAGGAACACGCGATTTCGGTCCGATGGAGATGGCAAAGCGTAACTACATCTTCAGTACCGTGCGACGTGTGTTTGAATTGTATGGCTTTCGTCAGATAGAAACTCCTGCTATGGAGAATCTGTCAACCCTTATGGGAAAATATGGCGAAGAGGGCGACAAACTGCTCTTTAAGATTCTCAACTCTGGCGATTTCCTTCATGGCATGACACCCGAAGAGGTTGCCAATACCAGTACCCTGAAACTGGCTGCGAAGTTCTGTGAGAAAGGCTTGCGCTATGATCTTACCGTACCGTTTGCACGTTACGTGGTACAGCATCGTGAGGAACTGTCTCTGCCTTTCAAACGCTATCAGATACAGCCAGTATGGCGTGCTGACCGTCCGCAGAAAGGTAGATACAGAGAGTTCTATCAGTGTGACGTTGATGTCGTGGGATCAGATTCTCTGCTCAATGAGGTTGAATTGATGCAGATTACTGACCAGATATTCACAGACTTCGGTGTCAGGGTGCAGATAAAAATCAATAACCGCAAGATACTTACTGGTATTGCGGAGGTGATTGGCGAAGCTGACAAGATTGTTGACATCACGGTTGCTATCGACAAACTGGATAAGATAGGCTTGGATGCTGTCAATGACGAATTGCGTAAGGATGGCATATCAGAAGAGGCTATTGCCAAACTGCAGCCTATAATACTGCTTGAAGGCACAAATGCACAGAAACTGGATGTCATTGCAAAGGTATTGGAACAGTCGGAAACCGGACTGAAAGGAGTGGAAGAGATGCGCTTCATCTTGCAAACTCTGAATGCCCTCGATTCATCGCAAGGCTCTTTGCACAATGAACTGCAGCTTGATCTTACGTTGGCTCGTGGACTGAACTACTATACTGGAGCGATATTCGAAGTCAAGGCATTGGATGTGCAGATAGGCTCTATCACTGGTGGTGGACGCTATGACAACCTTACAGGCATTTTCGGAATGCCAGGGCTCAGTGGCGTAGGCATATCGTTTGGCGCAGACCGTATATATGATGTGCTCGGACAGCTTGACCTCTATCCAAAGGAGGCTGTGAATGGCACGCAGTTGTTGTTCATCAACTTCGGTGAAAAGGAAATGGCATATTGTATGCCTTTGGCACAGGCTGCGCGTAAGGCTGGCATAAGGACAGAGATATACGCCGATAGCGTGAAGATGAAGAAACAGATGAACTATGCCAATGCGCTCGGAGTTGCCTATGTAGCTCTTGTGGGTGAGAATGAGATGAATGAAGGCAAGGTGACGCTGAAGAACATGGCTACCGGTGAACAGAATCTCGTTACACCAGAAGAAATGCTTTCGACAATTCTTAATGCATAACTCATAGTTTCATGAAGAGATATATTGTTGCAGTATTACTGATGTGTGTGTCGGCACTGTCTTTTGCACAAAAGGCAGTATATACACATGAGTATAATGACAGGAAACTGCTGAAAGTTGCAAAGAAATGGCTTAAGAAAGGTGACTGGCGACAGGGGTTCACTGCGGCATCGCCACATGAGAGTGTCAATGTCATCGACTTCTATCTGCAGTATCAGCGTAACCCGGAGCAGTGGACTGCATTGTTTCAGTATTTGGCAAAGACTGATTTGCTTTCTCTTGACAAGGGTAAACACCCCATACCCGGCAGCAATCTCACCATCAGTGTGGAGGACTCGGAGAATGGTCCGCTTGAGAAACGAAACAGTGAAAGCCATTATAATACTATAGACTTCCAGTATTGCGTCAAGGGAACAGAGCGTTTTGGCATAATAGATCATGTCACCTCTGTACCGAAGGATAAGTACCGCAAGGATGTTATACACTACAACTATGATAAGGCACGCGCTCGTTTTTATGATTCCGTACCCGATAAGTTCTTCATCTTCTTTCCGGGTGACTGGCACATAGCCAAGGTGGAAAATGACGGCGATGACCAGAATATACGCGTGTGTGTGATAAAAGTGGAATGGAAAACTGAATAAAACATAATTTAGGATAAATGACAAGAGACAAGAATGTGCTTGCCCTCAGAACACTTACCAAGGGCAATGTTTGGGATCTTCAGGAGAACGATATCTTCACCATGTGGGCCAAGCCAGACAAGGACGATGCCGTGTCTGAGCATGGTCGTCATTACATGGACATCATAAAGACAGCCTTCGATGTGGAAGAGGTGAAGGTTGACAATCCTGACGTGATAAAGAAATATGAGGATCGTGGTATGCGTGTTGGCATAATCCCTCTAAAGGATAAAGAACAGAAATGGGCCATCAAGAAGCGTTCCATCAACCGTGTCACAGATCTTACATACGAAAACATCCGTCATATCTCGGCGGCTAAGTTGCTTGAGGTAATAGATCGTAACTTTGGCGGTGGTTGGGACAGTCTCAATCAGGGCATCAAGGATATCATACAGTCGGCTTTCGACATTTCTACAACAACGCTGCCCCGCGAGCGTTTGCGCAAACCCGGAGGTTTGTATGACATCAAGGTGGCAGATGGTTTCGAGGTGCTTGAGATAGAAAAAGGCGGATGGGTAGAGGCTATATTTGTTAAAATCAAGCCTCTCAGCATCAAACCGAAGGTTAGCTTTGGTCTTGACGACCTTTCCAACGATGATGCAGACGATGATGATGCAGACGTGGATATCAAGGACGATTACTACAAGGAAGATGAGGACGATACAATGCCTGATGACGACCAGTTGACAGAGGAAAGCTATCGTACCACCATCGATGAGGATCCAGACTCATTGTCACTCGATGCTACAGAGATTTCTGAGAACGAGGAAGACTATTGATTTTGGAGAAATAGAACAACTGCGAAATGTAAAGTTTTCTTAACGCACAGTAATAGCTATCATATTACTTTGTAAAAGCTATCGTTTTATGGAGCAATAGCTATCATATTACAGTGTAAAAGGTATGCTTTTACTACATAAAAGGGCGTGTTTTGCAACTTTAATAGTTACAAAACACGCCTTTTTCGTATATTTTCCACAAATCAAACAGACTCCGATTTCCCAGAAAGCGTTTTAATGCCGTTTTTAGCGAGGCAACCCCTTTGGTGGGAATGTTGTTCACCGAGTTCGTTTTCCTCGCTTAAAATGAGTTTTCTAAGTTGTGGAGAAATAGGCAAAAAATCGACAGATGATTTTTGCTTATTTTTTGTTTTAGAACCCACCTTTAATCTTGGTTTGAAAGATTTAGAGGAAAAATAATGTTAAATCAATATATTTATGTGTTAAAATACGTTTTTTTTTTTTTTGCGATTACTAATTTTTGTTATTAATTTTGTGTTCGCTAATCCAAAATAGGTATAAAAAGCGAACAAATTGGAAAACAAAAAAGCAAATACTAACCTCCTGATAGGTATCTTGTTTCTACTGACATGTGCTGCGGCAACTTTCGACACACACTTGTTTGTATATCCCTCACTGTCACGCTCCCTGCTGATGGAGGCGGGCCTGCTCGTTTGTGGCCTGACTGTATTTTGCACACAGATATTGAAGTCTCCCACAGATTCCGCAGATTGCACAGATAATTCAAATAAGATCCGTTCAATCGGTGCAATGCGTGGTCATAAATTCCTTCACCTGTATGTGTTTGCATGGGTGGCGTATATCCTCGTTCACGGATGGCTGTCGCCTGTCACGGAGTGGTACCGCACTACATACCTCTGCGTGACGCTGCTAAGCATAATTACGTTGTCAAATGCCGTAGGTGCAGGACTGCTCGCACGTCGGTTTATCGTCGGCGGACTTATGGTTATCGCTGCTGCGCACGTTATGGCTGTCTTCGCCCAGTGGCTGGGCTTCATGCAGCCTGAGGATGCGCTATATCCCATTACAGGTTTCAACGATAATCCCAACGTCACGGCAATGTATCTTGTGGGAGTGACCCCTCTCCTGACCTCTCCTAAGGGGGGAGATGGCCATCAGGATATGGTTTTCTCCCTAAAGGTAAGGGTTTGGTTGGGTCTTTTTATTTTCTTTGCCCTACTTTTACTCCGCTGCCGCACGGCGTATATCGGTCTGGCGGTGGAGATATGTGTGTTCCTGTTTATGAAGTTTTCTCCCACAGATACCTCAGATAAACACAGATTGTCGTTGAGTGGGAATAAATTTGTGAAAATCTGCGCTATCTGTGGGACAATA